>NZ_JBHJQI010000045.1:0-58375 GCF_042262805.1 Streptomyces sp. NPDC056361 | reverse complement strand
GAGCCACGTTTATCTCCGCGCGGATCCGCACAGGGCGGACATCGTCACTACCATCTGGGACCCATCAGCCCCAAAGGGGCTACTACGCGTAGTTGAAGACCCACTGCTGCTCGGTGGGGTAGTCGCTGGCGCAGCGCCACAGGGTGAGGTAGGTGCCGTTGGCGTGGCTGCCGCCCTTGTTCGTCAGGCAGCGGTAGTCCGGGCCCGAGTAAGCGGTCCAGGTCCAGCCCTGGTCGTAGTCGAACAGCTGCGGGTAGTTGGTGCTGCTGGTGTCGCAGTCCCACAGGGTCAGGACGGCGCCGTCGGTCTTGTAGCCGTTGCCGGACGGGGTCAGGCACCTACCGCTCGCCCTGTTCACGATCTGGTAGCTTCCCCCATCCATTCGGATCTCCCAGTGCTGGAGCGGGGAGCCGGTGCAGTCCCACAGGGTGATGATGGTCCCGTTGGAGGTGCCGTTGCCCTTCGGCGTGGCGCACTTCCCCGAGTACTTGTTCTTCAGCACGTGGTACGTCGCGGCGTCCGCATCAGCGGCGGTCGAGACGTTCATGGTGAACACGACCAGGAGGGCCGCGAAGACGGCCAGTATGGACTTACGCATGATCAGCTTTCTCAAATGAAGCACGTAGTCGCGCTTCCTTCCACGTGGCGCATGAAGCGCCAGCACGACGGCCTGCGGCCGACTCCACTGTCCGCGCCGCGCGGCCATGAGCGCAGATCATGAGGATCGACGCGGCATGGCAGCGTTCGTCGCCCGGGCGGGTGTCCGGCAACAGTGAATCTAGGGCCGGACGGAACGTCAGGGTGTGCGGGGCATGCAGCTTTTCTGTGCAACGGGTGCAGCTCGGCAGAGGCCCGCGTCGCTTCCCGTGGGGGATGTCCGGAGTGCGGGGGCCCGGAGTGCGGGCATCGTCGGGCTTGCCGGCGCGGTGTCCCTGGACGGCGTCCAGGGCCAGGTCCAGCAGGAACTCGGGCCGGCTGGTCTGGGGCCGACCGGGGCCTGGTCGGTCGGATGAAGGCGTATCCGTGCGTTCCTCACTGCTCCTGTCTGACGATCCCGCGGACTTTCACGCCTCACCGATCCCGCCAGGGGCCGCGTCCTCGTTCTCGGCGCCGGTTACGCCGGGGCCTACGTGGCCGGGACCCTGGCGCGGCGGTTGGCGCCGTCGCATGTCGAGTCCACGCAGACGATCGACCAGTCGACCGTTCCGACGGTGTCGGAGTGCTGCTGGACGTGGGCCAGCAGCCGGTCCCAGGTGCCGTCGGCAGACCAGTGCCGAAACCGTTCGTAGACCGTCTTCCACGGCCCGTAACGCCCGGGCAGGTCACGCCACGCGGCACCGGTGGACAGCTTCCACGAGATCCCGTTCACGACCTGGCGCCGGTCCCGCACAGGCCTGCCCATCCGGCCCGGCGCCAGCAACGGAGCGATCAACGCCCACGACTCATCCGTCAGTTCATGTCGACGCACCACGAACGGAGCGACGACCGACCGACTTTACGGACACGGCCTAGGGCGCGTATCGAGTCGTGATCAATTTGCGGGATGTGCCTTCGTGGCACGGTCCGGCCCGATGGACGGTCTTACGTGACGCGAGTGCAACTTGCCGATCCGGATGGGGAGTTCATCGAGCCGTACATGCCGATCGGCGAGTACGGCCCGTACCCCGAGCGGCTGCGGCAGCAGTTCGAGGGCGTGATCTGACGGTCCGAGACGGGTGGGCAGTGACGGGAGGTGTCGCAGGAGTTCGGCGCCTGGTCGACCGTCCACAACCGCTTCCGGCAGTGGCGTGACGACGCCGACCTCCACAAGGAGCGGAACACCGTCGAACGCCTGATCAACGAGCTCACAGCATGGCGAGGCATCGCCACCCGATACGACAAGACCCCCGACAGCTACCTCGCCGGTCTCACCTGCGCGCCTCGATGATCTGCATCAAGGGCCTCACCAGGACCACCCGATGATCACGACTCGATACGCCCCTAAACGACGCGCTGAGGTGCCGGACGCCAAGGGCGGGCAGGAGTCGAGTCAACGGTCGACCAGCCGTGGACGCGGGTCCTCACCCGTGGATTCCGCGTCGGTGCCGTCGGTGCCGACCGGGCCGCGGGGAAGCATCCGGTCCAGCCACTTCGGCAGCCACCAGTTGGTCCGGCCGAGGAGTGTCATGGTCGCCGGTACCAGCACCATGCGTACGACCGTGGCGTCGATGAAGATCGCGGTGGCCAGGCCGAGGCCGAACATTTTGGTGGAGGGGTCGTCGGCGACGGCGAAGGACAGGAAGACCGCCACCATGATGAGGGCGGCCGAGGTGATGATCCGGGCGGTGCGCGAGACGCCCTCGACGATCGCCGTGCGGTTGTCGCCGGTGCGCAGGTACTCCTCGCGTACGCGGGAGAGGAGGAACACCTCGTAGTCCATCGACAGGCCGAACAGGATGGCGAAGAGGAACATCGGGATGAACGACACGATCGGAACCGTCGCTTCCAGCCCGATGAGTGCGCCTCCCCAGCCCCACTGGAAGACCGCGACCATGATGCCGTAGGCCGCGCCGATGCTCAGCAGATTCAGCAGTACCGCCTTGAGCGGTACGAGTACAGAGCGGAAGACCAGCATCAGCAGCAGGAACGACATCGCCAGCACGGTGGCGACCAACAGCGGCAGGCGTTCGCTGGTGCGTCGGCCCACATCGGACAGGCTCGCGGCGGCGCCGCCGACGTGGGCCCTGGCCGGGCCGTGCCCGATCGCCGTGGGCAGCACGTCGGCGCGCAGCCGGGCGATGGTGTCGGCCGTGGCCTTGTCCTGAGGGCTGGTGGTCGGGAACACCACGAGGGTCGCGATGCCGGTGGCCCGATCGATCTGCGTCGGCGCGACGGACGCGATGCCCGGATCCGCCGCGACCGTCGCGACGAGTCGGTCCAGCACTCCCGGATCGCCGGCGGGGTCCGCGGCGATGACGAGGGGACCGTTGGTGCCCGGGCCGAACCCCTCGGCGACGAGGTCGTAGGCACGGCGCTCGGTACGGCTGGGGGGCAGTGAGCCGTCGTCGGGCAGGCCGACGCGCAGGCCGAGCACGGGCAGCGTCGCCGTCAGCAGCAGCACCGCCGCGCCGACCGCGTACGGCACCGGGTGCCGGCTGACGTGCCCGATCCAGCGACGCCACCCGGCGGCGTCGGCGGCGCCTGCCGCCGGGTCCCGCCGCCGTGCGAGTCGGCCCGGCCTCCTGGTCTGCAGAGCCCGGCCGATCCGGCCGGCCCGGGCCAGGCGTGGGCCGGCGGCGCCGAGGAAGGCCGGCAGCAGCGTCACCGACGCGACCACCATGATCAGGACGACGATCGAGACGGCGAGCCCGCCCACCGTCATGAACGGTACGTTCGCGACCGCCAGGCCGAGGATCGACACGACGACGGTGCCGCCGGCGAAGACCACGGGCCTCCCCGCCGTGGCCACCGCTCGCCCCGCCGCCTCGCGGGGATCGAGCCCGCGCGCGAGGTACTCCCGGTGCCTGGCGAGCACGAACAGCGCGTAGTCGATGCCCACTCCGAGCCCGACCATGCTGCCCAGGACCGGTGCGAAGGTGGGGACGTCCGTGACCCCCGCCAGTACCGTCATCGTGGCGACCCCGACGGTCAGTCCGAAGACCGCCATGCCGATCGGCAGCGCGGCGGCGACGAGCGAACCGAACGCCAGGAACAGGATCGCGGCCGCGGCGAGGAGGCCGATCAGCTCGCTCGCGCCGCCGTCGGGGTCGGAGAACGCGTAGAAGAGGTTCCCGCCCATCTCGATGCGCAGGGGCAGTTCGGCGCGCAGCCGGTCGCCGAGATCGACGAGGGCGTCGAGGTCTTCGGCCGACAGCCGGCTCTGGTCGGGGTACTGCACCCGGACGACCGCGATCCGCCCGTCGGCCGAGACGAGGCCGCCGCGCACGGCGGTGTCCCCGCCCGCGTCGAGCGCCCCCGCCGGGTCGCTCGTGCCGAGCACGTGCGGCAGCCGCTTCACCTCGGTCTGCAGCCGCGCGAGAGCGGTGCGCGCGCCGTCGTCGTCGAAGAACGTCGCACCGTCGTCGAGGGGGGTGACGACCACTTGGGCGGTCATCCCCTCCTGGCCGGTGCCTGCCCGCTCGATCAGTTCCGCGGCCCGTTGGGAGTCCAGCCCCGGAGCGGTCATCGAGTCAGCGGTCCGCCCGCCGAAGGCGACGGCGGCGAGGACGGCGAGCGTGGTGGCGATGAGCCATGCCGCGATCACCCGCCAGGGATGGCGGGCGGCGCTTGCGCCCAGGCGCAACAGGGCTTTCGAGAGCATCGGGTCCTCCAACCACCTCGTCGGCCGTCCTTGTACGGCCGCCGATGCCGAGGTTCGTCGCCACGGCGCTCCGCGGCATCGGCCCGCGGGCCGCGGATCCGTCGTCCCCGGGGCCGAGCGACGACCCGTCCTTTCGGCCGATGCGCGGCACGCCGCGGTCTCTAGGCTGGGAACCGTGCTCCGAGACGACCTGCGAACCCTGTGGACCGAACCCCGGCCGCCCGACCCGCCCGCCCGGGTGTGGCGGGACTGGGCGCTGCTCGCCGCGGGCCTTGCCGGTGTGGCGCTGGAGGCCACCCTGCGCGAGAACGTCGTATGGCGGCCGGTGGCGGTGGTGTTCGCCGTATGGCTGTGGCTGCTGCCCCTGTGGCGCCGGACCCGCCCGCTGGCGATGGTGACGCTGGCGTTCGGCTCGGTGATCCTGCTCGCGGCGGCCTCGCTCGTCGCCGCACCGCGCGAGCCCGTCGGCCTGTACACCAGCGGGGTCGTGCTCGTGCTGGTGTACGCGCTGCCCCGGTGGGGTTCGGGACGCGAGATCGTGCTGGGCAGCGCGGTGATCCTCGCGGCCGGCGTGCTGTGTTCCGTCACGGACGAGACCCCGTTCCTCGAAAACGTCGTGGGCCTCGCCTTCCTGCTGCTGCCCGGCGTGGTCGGGGCCGCCGTGCGGTTCCGGGGGACCGCTCGCGACCGGCAGTTGGAGCAGGTGCGCTCCCGCGAGCGCGAGCAGCTCGCCCGGGAACTGCACGACACGGTGGCCCACCACGTGTCGGCCATGGTGATCATCGCCCAGGCGGGCAGGGTGCTCGCGGGCACCGACCCGTCCGCCGCCGTCGAGGCGCTGGAGGGGGTCGAGGAGGAAGGGGCGCGCACGCTGGAGGAAATGCGCGCCATGGTCGCCGCGCTGCGCGACCGCGGGGTCGGCGCCGAGCTCGCGCCCCCTGCCGGAGTCGCGGATCTGGAGCGCCTGGTGCGCACCCCGGGCGGTCGCCTCAGGGTCGACCTCGGGCTCGACGGCGAACTGGACGCGCTGCCCCCGGCCGTGGACGCGGCCGTCTACCGGATCGTGCAGGAGTCGGTGACCAACGCGCTGCGCCATGCGGTCGACGCGACCGAGCTCGTCGTCCGGGTCGCCGCGGAACGGCACACGGTACGGGTGAGCGTGCGCGACAACGGCCGGCGCACCGGCCGGGGTCGCGACGGATACGGACTTACCGGACTGCGCGAGCGCGCGACGCTGCTCGGCGGCACACTACGAGCCGGCCCGGGTACCGACCGGGGCTGGCATGTCGACGCCGAACTGCCGAGAGCGAGGAGCCAGAGCGGTGTCCATTCGCGTCCTCGTCGCTGACGACCAGACGATCATCCGCACCGGGTTGCGGATCATGCTGAACGCCCAGCCCGGCATCGAGGTGGTCGGCGAGGCCGCCGACGGACACGAAGCGGTACGTCTGGCCCGCGAACTACGCCCCGACGTCTGCCTGTTCGACATCCGTATGCCCGTACTCGACGGGCTCGAGGCCACCCGGCTGATCGCCGGCCCGGGCGTCGCCGACCCACTGGCCGTGGTCGTCATCACCACGTTCGACCTCGACGAGTACGTCTACGGCTCACTGCGTGCCGGCGCCCGCGGATTCCTCCTCAAGGACACGGGACCGGACCTTCTGGCCCAGGCCGTACGGTCGGCGTCCGACGGTGAGGCGCTCATCGCGCCCAGCGTCACCGTCCGTCTGCTCCAGGCGTTCGCGGACCTGCCCGCCGGCCGGCCCGCGGCCCAGCCGGTCTCCCCCGTCACCGCCCGCGAGGAGCAGGTGCTCCTCGCCGTCGCCCGCGGGCTGACCAACACCGAGATCGCCGACGCGCTGCACATCAGCCTCAGCACGGTGAAGACGCATCTGGCCAGCCTGATGGCCAAACTCGGCGCCCGCAACCGGGTCGAGATCGCGATGTGGGCCTACGAAACGCGCCGTATCCTCCCCGGAACCTGAGCCGGTGCCGGGCCGTGTCCCATGAGTCCCCGCCCGGACATCAGCGCACCGATCGGCTCACGTCGGCTCCACGTGCCTCACCCGCCCCAGAGCGTGACGTACCAGGAGGCCGGAACCGGGACGGTGAGACACCCGATGCGACAAGACTCCCGACAGCCACCTCGCTGGTCTCCACCTGCACGCCTCGATGATCTGGATCAAAGACCTCACCAGGACCACCCGATGATCACGACTCGATACGCGCTCTGGGCGCCTCCGGGTCCCCGATCCTGTGGCCCCCGCCTGGAGTGGGAGGCGCCCGCGGGTCCCGACCCGACAGCCCCGGCCCGACCCGACCTGGCCCGGCCCCGGCCCGGCATGTCACATCCGGGCCGGCTGTCTCGTCCTACTGGCGAGACGCCATCGTCCCGGCAGCCGGGCGAGGGCGAACGGACAGGCCTCCAGGGCACGGACCAGAGGAGAGACCCCATGTCGGCAACCGTGGCAGAACGCAACATCGCGACCCTCCACCGGTTCCACACCGCCGTGAACAGCGGCGACCCGGACACCATCGCGAAGGCCTTCGACGAGCACCTCGCACCCGACCTGGTCTTCCACGCCCCCGTGGCCGTCGGAGCGACCGGGGCCGAAGGACTCAAGCGCGTGTGGGAGGTCCTCCTCACGGCGTTCCCCGATCTCCGCGTCGCCGTCGAGGAGACGATCGCCGAGGGCGACAAGGTCGTCTCCAGGAACACGGTCACGGGAACACACCGCGGCGACTACCAGGGCCTGGCGCCCACCGGGAGGACCGTCAGCTACGGCGAGATCTTCATCCTCCGCTTCGTCGACGGCCGCATCGCCGAGATCCGGGGCGTCGTCGACGTCCTCTCCCAGCTCCGCCAGCTCGGCGCCGTCCCGTCCTGACAGCGGCCCCCCCCGAGAGCCGGGCCGCCCCGGCCGGCCCTCACCTGTGCGGCCGGCCGTAGGAGCGGGCGAACTGTTCGAGACAGCTCGGCTCGTCGGCGCACTTCGCCTCGTCGAACTCGGGGGCGTCCTTGATCCGGTCCTTCGTGCGGCCGACGTACACCTTCTCCTCGGCCGCCTCGACCCGGTAGCCGATGAGGTCGGTCCCCAGCTCGTATCCGGTCCTCGGATCATGGCTCCGGATGCCGGACCCGCTCATGACGACATCTCTTCTCCGCCTCCATCGTCTCGTGGGCCGGCGCCCGCACGTCGTCGCCGGCGGTGACCCGAACGGGTGGGGAGCACGACCGTGCGGCCGCGCGGCCCGTGGTGCCGCCGCCCGAAAGGGCAGGGTGGGAGCGTGAGAGTCCGCCTGTCCCTCGGAACTGCCGGCCGTGGCGGCCGTGGCCGTCCTCTCCGTCTACCTGCGCCAGCGCGGCTCTCCGGAGTCCAAGCCGGTCGGAGCTCCGCACGACGTCACCGGCGTCGAAGGCCGAGGTGTCTCTCCCGTGGCCGAAGTCGCCTCCCGTGACGGGTGATCAAAGGTGCCGGCCCTGGGTACGGATGGGTAGCCGTTCCCCGTCAACCCCGCCGATCGCAGCAGAGGACGTTCTCATGGACCTGTCTCCCCACCGTGACTCGGCGGACGTGATCGTCGTCGGCGCGGGACCCGCCGGCTGCGCCGCCGCGTACCACCTGGCGCAGGCGGGACGCGACGTCCTGCTGATCGAGAAGGCGACGTTCCCGCGGGACAAGATCTGCGGGGACGGGTTGACCCCGCGGGCGGTGAAGGAACTGGTCGGCATGGGGGTGGACGTCGACGGGGACGGGTGGGTGAGGACGCGGGGGCTGCGGGCCCACGGGTCCGGCACGACGGTGGAGATGCCGTGGCCCAGTGTGGCGTCGTTCCCGGACTTCGGGCTGGTGCGCAGCCGGATGGACCTGGACGAGCTGCTGGCCCGCAAGGCGGTGGCGGCCGGTGCCCGGTTGCTGGAGGGGACCAAGGTGACGGGGCCGGTCATCGATCCGAGGACCGGGCACGTCAGCGGTGTGACCGCGCAGGGGGAGGGAGGTCCCCGGACCTTCCGGGCGCCGCTGGTGGTGGCCGCGGACGGGGCGTCGAGCCGGCTGGCCGTGGCGCTGGGGCTGCACCAGCGGGTGGACCGGCCGATGGGGGTGGCGGTGCGCCGGTACTACACGGTGCCGCACCGGGACCAGGACCACCTGGAGGCCTGGCTCGACCTGGAGACGCGGGACGGCCGGGGCCGGACGTACATGCCGTTCGGCTACGGATGGGTCTTCCCGGTGGGGGACGGCACGTTCAACGTCGGGCTGGGGACGTTCCACGTCGGGCGCAAGCCCGAGGTCGACCACCGGCAGATGTTCCGGGAGTGGACCGCGCGGCTGTCCCCGGACCGGGGGTTCGACGACGAACACGCCACCGGTCCGCTGCGCGGGGCACCCCTGCCCGCGGGCCTCAACCGGCGGCCCCAGTACACCCGGGGGCTGCTGCTGACCGGAGACGCCGGGGGAATGATCAACCCGCTGAGCGGCGAGGGCATCGACTACGCCCTGGAGTCCGGCCGCCTCGCGGCCGGCACCGTCGCCCGCGCGCTCGGACGGCCCACCCCGCACGCGCGCGAGGAGGCGCTGCTCCGCTACCCCGAGGAGGTCCGCGCCGCCTACGGCCGCTACTTCACCGTGGGCCGCCTGGTCGTCCAGGCGCTCAACCAGCCCCGAGTCATGAAGCTCGTCGCCACCAGGAGCCTCCGGAAGCCCGTGATGCAGCGCTTCATGTTCAAACTCTGGGCGAACCTCACGGACCCGCACAGCAAGGACGCCCTGGACCGCGTCCTCACCGCCATCCAGCGGGCGGTCCCGGCCGCCTGATTCTGTTGTCAAGTCGGCGGAGTACGACTCATCGGCCCAGGTGAGTACGGGGGCACGTGCACGTGCTCACCTGGCGGCCTCGTCTTCGGTCATGTCGTACTCGTCGACACCGAGCTCCGCGCCAGTGGCGCTGAGGAAGTCCAGGACCTTGCGGTCCAGGTGCCAACCGAAGAGGTTGGGGGCGTCAGCAGCGCCCGGCTGGGCTTGGCCGGTGTCGTTGAAGTAGCGCACGACGTGAAGCACTGCTCCGCCGCCAGTGCCGGCCAGATGCCTGGTGAGGTCGGAGATGCGGTCCGTGTGGGGCTGGAGCCTGTCGAGAATGCGGGTGATCTGCTGGAGAGAACCTCCTGGCCGTGGCCGACGAGCAGGGCCGGCAGCAGCGCGGGTTCCCCGCCGGTCATGTCGATGGCCCGGGTGACCTCGCGGCCCTCGCCCAGGTCCAGGACGTCGCCGATCGGCTTCAACAGCTCGGGCTCGTCGTTGGCCACCCGCCGCGACAGCAGCGTCTTTCCTTCCACACCCAGCACCCCTGGGCGACCCAACCCTACGAATGGCTCGATCAACCCGACCAAGAAGAAGGTAGAGCCGCCTGACCCTCCATCCGGGGCGTGGCTGCCGCGTGGCCGCTGTCTGTCCGTCAGTCCGCCCGCTGCTCGTCCGTAGCCCGTCCGAGAGCGTCCGTCAGCCCGCCCGTCCGCCGCGCGCCCGCCGCCCGTCCGCGCCGCCCCGTCCGCCGCGCGTCCACCGGCTGTTCGTCGCCCCGGTGGCGCCGGGGCGGGCGTTGTCAGTGCCCCTGGATAGTCTCCCCGCATACCGCAGCTCAGGGGCTTCGACCCCGTGGTTCGAGCTGCGCGGAAACCGATGGGACAGGCGGAGGGGCGCGGCTGATGGCGTGGCTGACAGCGGGTGAGGGGTACGAGATCACCCTTGAGGACGGGCGCGTGGTGGCACGGCGCGCCGGGGGACGGCAGCTGAAGACGCTGCCGAAGGCACTGCGCGACGAGCCCGAGGTCGACCGGCTGCGTCGGCTCGCCGAGTGGCTCGACCGGCACGCGGCCGCGTGCGTGGCGCAGGTCGACACCTGGATGGTGTCGTCGCTCCCGGTGCCGACCGAGCTGATCGCCCGGGTGTGGCCGGACGAGGCGTGGCAGTCCGCGCTGCGCGACATGGCCGTGGTCGGCGACGACCCGGACGAGGTCGGCTTCCTGCGGGACGTCACCGCCGACGGCGAGTTGAAGGTGGTCGACCTCGACGGCGAGACCGTACGGCTCTCGCCGCGCACCGTCACCCTCCCGCACCCCATGCTGCTGCCCGACTTGGACGACGTACGGGACTTCGCGGCCGAACTCGGGATCACCCAGCGGGTGGAGCAGATCCACCGCGCCACCTGGGCCCGGCCGGGCACCGGACATCCGGAGACCGCGACGGAGGTACGGGACTACGCGGGCGGCAAGTTCGCCTCGCGCTTCGGCCTCGCGGCCCGCGCCACGAGCCTCGGCTACCGGGTGTCCGGCGGCTACGCCACCTGCAAGGTCCGCGACGGCGGCCGGGGCACCGAGGCGTCGGTGTGGATCGGGGAGCCGTACTGGGACGGGGAGTCGGAGACCGGCGCGCTGACCTGGCACGACGAGGAAGGCCGCGCGGTGCGGCTGAACGAGGTCGGACCGGTCGCCTGGTCCGAGGGGATGCGCATGGCCGCGGCGCTGTACGCCGGCCGCAGGATCGAAGAGGGTGGGGACGCGTGACCAGCACGACCGCTTCCGACAACACGGAGCTGCTCAAGGCCGGAGCGGTGCTCCCGGCCGGCGCCGAAGGCGCGGGAGCCTCGGCCGTCGACATGACCGCACGGGCCTACCGCCACCCGGTGCTCGGCGACGAGCGGGTCGTCGTCCGGCTGACCGCGGCCGAGCTGGGCCCCGCCGAGGACCTCGCCGCAGGCTTCCTCGGACTCGCGCCCCACGGCGAACCGGCCCTGGTGGGCCTCGGCCGGCGCACGGAACTCGGCTTCCCCGAGTGGGTGCTCGTGCACCACCCGGAGGACGGCCACCACGCCCTGGCGGTCGTGCCCGAGCTGGACCGGCTGGCCCGGCAGGCCAGGACCAAGCCCAAGGCCGCCCTCGACGCCTGCCACGAACTGGCCGGGCGGCTCGCCTCGGCCGTGCCGCACTTCCTGCCCGTCTTCTACGAGCAGTCCGCACGGGTCTTCCTCGGTGTCGAGAACCCGACGTACGCCGGCCAGCTCTTCGGCCGCGCCCGCACCAGCGAGGCCCAGCACGGCCTCACCGTCGACGAGGACCGGCTCGACGCCGTCTTCCTCGAATTCGCCCTGGCCGGGGCGCTGCCGGTGAAGGTCCTCGCCGGCTACGGCAAGGAACTGGCGACCCGCCTCGCCCCCGCCGAGGCGTACGAGCGCTTCCGCCGCCTGTGCGTGCGCCGGACCGCCGGCGGCCTCGCACCGTCCGCCCAGGCCGCCGCGGAGCTGCGGCGCCTCGCCCGCGCCGCGGGCCTCTCCGCCGGCGAGGCGGAGCAGGACTACCTCGCCGAACTCCTGCCGCTGCCCGCCACGCTGCGGGCCGCGAGCGGCTGGTGGAAGGCCCACCGCACCGCGCTGATCGCCCTGGCGCGCCGCGTCCCCGAGGTGCGGGGCACCCTGCTGTCGATGACGCCGCCCGGTGGCGAGGCCGAACTGAGCGACCTGTGGCTGGAGATCCTCGCCGAGTCGGGGGCGGACGCGGGACTCACCGACGCGGACGTGCCGGCGTCGGAGCGCTGCGCCGACGGCGCGGCCGGCTGGCTGGAGCGCTTCCACACCGCCCGGCACCGCGGCTGGGGCAACCGCCCGACGCCGCCCGCCCTCCTCGACCTCGTGGAGCGGGCCGCGGGGCGGCTGCGCGCCGACCTGGCGGCCCGGCCCGACGGCGAGGGATCCCTGCGGATCGGCGTCGAGGACGTGAACCTCCTCGACCTGCTGCTCACCCTGGACCTCCCGGTGGCCGACCCCCGCGAGGACGGCCCCAACCGGCGCGGCGACGCCCTGAACCTGTCGGACTGGGCGCGCGGGGAGCAGCCGCGGGACCTGGCCGCGGTCGCCGCCGACCCGCGCTTCCGCCCCGCCTTCCGGCGCGCCGCGTACACGTACAACAGCGCGTCGACCGGCACGGACGTGATGTGCCGGCTCGCCGCGTCGACCGGCGGCCGCCCGATGCTCACCGAGTGGATGCGCGAGGTCGCCCGTGAGTCGGTGGCCGCCGGGCTGCCCGGCCTCCCGCAGGCCATCGCACGCCTGTCGTGGCTGCCGGCCGAGGCCCTGGCGCTCGCGCCCGACGAGGTCGCGGCCGCGGCCGGGGTCGACCTCGGCGTGACGCTGGCGCGCACCCTGCGCGGCGGGCTCTGGGAGGAGCTCTGCTGGCCGGCGTGGGAGGAGGCGCTCGCGGAGCTTTCGCCGACCCAGGACAAGCGCGACGGCCTCACCGTCGTCGAGGCCTGGCCCCACCTGATCGTGGCGAGCACGGCACAGGTGCGGGTCATCGACGCCGACTCCACCGTGCTCACGCACGACCTGCGCGTGCCCACCGGCCACTCGTACCGGTACGGCTTCCACTACGTGGACGGCGCCCTGCTCGTCTTCTGGAGCACCTACGGCCGCGACCGCGAGATCCAGGGCTACTGGCACACCGCCCCCGACACGGTGTTCACCCTGGAGGGCGACGCCGACCACTGGAACCTCCGCTCGCAGAACCTCAGCCTGCCGCTGGCCGGCGGCGGCCGCACCACCGGCGGCGGCGTCCTGCACCACGGCGACACCAAGCTGCCCCGGGAACGCCCGCTGCTCTCCGACGGCACCTCGTACTGGGTGTGGGCGGAGGCCCGCGAAGGGCACGACGCCGCCGGCTGGGCCGAGTACGACCCCGCCGAAGGCGCCCTCGGCCGGCGCTCCCGGCCCGGCTTCCTCGCCGACGCGCTCCGCGCCCACGCCACCGGCACCGAACCCGGCGAGCGTTCCTCGTGGCTCCGGCCCGCCCCCGCGGTCCCGGGCTCCGCCCTGGGCACCCCCGCGGACGGCCTGCTCGGCTGGCGCGTCGTCCGCCTCCCCGGCAACGGCTGGCACGCCGAGGACACCGCCGGACGCTCCGTCACCCTTCCCGAGGGATCCGACATGCCGCTCGCCGCCGTGTCGTTCCCCGGCGACGACCGGCCCAGGGCCCTCACCCAGCAGTGGCGCAAGCTGTCCCTCACCGACCCGGACGGCGTCGTCACCTCGACCACCGACGGCGACCGGAACGAGCTGTACGGCACCGCGAGCGTCACCCTGCCCCCGCTGTCCCACCTGTACGCGCTCCGCGCCCGGGACGCGGAAGGCTCGGCGGCGCTCCGCACCGCCGACGCGGAGACCGCGGGCACCCTCCTGAAGGCGGCCGCCGCCGCTGAGCGCGCCGCGGACCTTCCGGCACTGGTCACCGCCGCGCTGCCGGAGGTCACCGCGCCCGAGCTGGTCGCCGGCGTGGTGCGGGTGCTCCGCTTCGCGCTGCGGCAGCGGAAGGCGCTGGACGCCGTCGCCGCACGGCTCGACCCGGGCGCCGAGCCCGTGCGGGCCCGCGTCCAGGGACCGACCGACCGCCTGCTCGGCGAGGCGCTGAACGGCGTCGCCGGTACCGGCTACTACCGGTCGGGCACCGACGAGGACGTGGCCCACCGCTTCCTGACCGACCTCGCCGCGGTACGCGCCGACACCGCCGCCACGGCCAAGCCGGGCGGGCTGCACTTCGACCTGCCGTCGCTGCCGTACTCCTCGCTGCCCTTCACCACCCTCCTCGACGAACCGGCCGCGCTCGCCTACCGGGCCGTCGCACCCGGCAGCGGCGACCGGCACCGGGCCGCACTGCTCGGCCTGCTCGGCCGGGTCGACGGCCTGGGGCTCGCCTCGGCGGCGGGCTCGGCCGGCCACTGGCGCCGGGTCCTGGTCCACCTCGGGACCGCGCACCTGCACACCCCCGACGGCATGCAGCGCAACTTCTCGCACCGCTGCGTGCTCCCGCTCGGCGGCGGAGCGGCGCTCGGCATCACCGAGCACCACGCGGACGTCGACGGCGGACGGGAGTTCGGGGCGCTCCTCCACGACCCCAGCGGCCGGTTCGACGTGCCCGGCCCCTACACCGTGCGCGGCGACGCACCGGTCGGCGACCGCACGCGCGGCGCCGACTGGCTGACCGCGTTCCTGCGCGAGGCGGCCACCCGCGGGGAGGCACCCTTCCACGCGGAGGCGGCCGAGGAGTTCGGCCGGCTCACGGGCGCCTCCGGCGCACTGGCCCGGCTCGTCCTCGTCGGCATGCCCGGTATCGACAGCTGGGAGAACAACTTCCTGCCGGCGGACCTCCGCAAGACCCTCGGCCTGAAGGTCGCCGAGGCGGCGCAGGCCCGCGACGTCCTGCGCGCCCTCCCCATCGAGGTGCGGCGGTCCGTCGTGGCCGCGCTCCTGCCCGCCGACCCGGCACGCCTCTGGACCGAAGGACCCGACGTGGCGGCCGCGGCGGCCGAGTGGAACACCCGGGTGGGACGGCGCACGCAGGTGCCCGACTGGCTCGCCGCGGAGGCCGCGCGGGCCGCCCGCAGCGGGTGGCCCGTGCACACGGCGCTCCCGGCCCTCCTCGACCCGGCCTCGGCACCGGAACTCAGCACCGACGTGCCCTGGCACATCGAGCGCGACCGACCCGCGACCGTCGCCCCCGCCGAGGAACCGTTCACGGCGTCCGTGCTCACGGGCGCGATGAGCCTGACGGCCTGGCTCGCCCACCGGCTGCCCGCCGGCGACCCCCTGCGAGCCCGGCTTCCCGGGGCCCTCGACGCCGTGCGGCAGCGCCTCGCCTCGCCCGGACTCCTGCTCTCGATCGGCCACTTCACCTCCCTCCCGGACTTCCGCAAGGTGGCCGGCACGCCGACCGAGACCGCACCGGACCACGAGCGGTACGGCGCGGTGCTCATGGCCACGCACGACGACCAGCCCCAGCCGGCGCTGCGGACCGCCCTGCTCGACTCCACCGGCTCCGACCCCTACCTGGCGGCCCTGCGCGGCCCGGACCAGGTGCCCGGCGCCGTCGAGTCGGCGCTGCTGCGCGCGCACGCCCCGGCGTTCGCACGGCTCCTCGCCGACCCGGGCGCGCCCGCCGCCGGCGGGACCGACCCGGACGGCACCTGGTGGCCGCAGGACCCCTCGCGCTCGGTGCCCGCGCTCGTGGACGAGGTCGCCCTGGCCCACGGCCTGGGAGCCGACGCGGCGACGCTCTACCTGATGCTCCTCGCCCTGCCCGACCCCACCGACCGCAACACCGCCCGCTGGACCGGCTGGAAGCCGGCCCGCCTCAAGGCGGCCCGCGCCGAACTCGCCGCCGGCGAGCTCGTGGTCTCCGCCGTACGCACCCGGGCCGGACGCTCCCTCTTCCTGCCCGGCGCCTGGGCCGAGCAGTCGGCACCCGTACCGCCGGTCGAGCAGTGGAAGCTGCCGATGTACGGCCCCGTGGCGGGCACCCGGCCGGTCCTCGGCGCCCTGGTGCCGACCGAACCGGTCGCGGAGCTCTTCGCCCGGGCATGGCGGCGCATCCTCGACGGCGACGTCCCGCGCTTCGAGGAGCTGAAGGTGCGGCGCACCCGGCGCCGCCGCTGAGAGGCGGCGGCAGCAGCGGAGTCCGCTGCGCGCCGCCGCAGTTCGCCGCACGGTGCGGCGCACCCCACCCGGGGCGCCGCACCCGGTCCGGTGCACCCCACCCGGGGCGCCGCACCCGGTCCGGTGCACCCCACCCGGGGGCGCCGCACCCGGTCCGGTGCACCCCACCCGGGGGCGCCGCACCCGGTCCGGTGCACCCCACCCGGGGGCGCCGCACCCGGTCCGGCGCACCCACTTGGGGCTGCACCCCGCCCCCGACATCCCGCACCCGTGTTCCCCCGGAGGAATCCCCGCATGACCGTCACCGAGAAGTCCGCCCCCGCCCGGCAGGTCCAGCCGGCCGAGGAGCGGTACGCCGCAGAGCTCGCCTTCCTCGCCGCGCAGGACCCCGGCCCGCGCCCGCCCGGCTGGGCCCTGACGCCGCGCGCGGTGGTCACCTTCGTCTGCGGGAGCGACGGCGTGGAACTGGCACTGCCCGGGCGCCGGGCGGGCCTGCCGTCGAAGCTGGGGATCGCGCCCAAGTTCGTCGGCGAACGCGCGCTGGTCGAGCGCTGCGTGGTCACCCTGGCCGGAGAGCGCGGACTGCTGCTGACCGGTGAGCCCGGCACCGCCAAGTCGATGCTGTCGGAGCTGCTCGCGGCCGCCGTGAGCGGGACCAGCGCACTGACCGTGCAGGGCACCGCGGGCACGACCGAGGACGCCTTCCGCTACGGCTGGAACTACGCCCTGCTGCTCGCCCAGGGACCCACGCCGCAGGCCCTGGTCGACTCGCCCGTGCTCGCCGCCATGCGCACCGGACGGGTGGTCAGGGTGGAGGAGATCACCCGCTGCCTGCCCGAGGTGCAGGACGCCCTGGTGTCCATCCTCTCCGACCGCAGGATCACCGTGCCGGAACTGACCGCGACCGAGGACGCGGTGGTCGGCGCGGCACCCGGCTTCACCGTCATCGCCACCGCCAACCTGCGCGACCGGGGCGTCTCCGAGATGTCCGCCGCGCTGAAGCGCCGGTTCAACTTCGAGACGGTGGACCCGATCGCGGACGCCGACGCCGAGGCCGTCCTGATCCGCCGCCAGGCCGTCGCGGCGGTGCAGCGGGCGGGCGCGGCCTTCGGCGTCGACGACGCCGTCCTCGACGCCCTCGTCACCGTCTTCCGCGACCTGCGCTCCGGGCGTTCCACCGAGGGCTGGGACGTCGAGCGGCCGGGCACGGTCATGTCCACGGCCGAGGCCGTACAGGTGGCCGCGTCGCTCGGGGTCGCCGCCGCCTACCTGCCCGGCGGGGACGTACTCGACCTGCTGCCCGGCCATCTCCTCGGCGTCGTCCGCAAGGACGACCCGGCCGACCACGCCCGCCTCCTCGGGTACTGGGACGGCCCCGTGCGCCGCCGGGCCGAGAACGGCTCCGCGATGTGGCGTCGGCTCTGGGACCTGCGCGGGAGCCTGCGTTGACGATCCTCGACCCGCGGTCGGCCGTCGACGCGCTCGCCGCGTCGCGCGCCCCGTACCTCCTCGGGGTGCGCCACCACAGCCCCGCGCTCGCCGCGGTGGTGCCCGCACTCCTCGACGCCGCGCGGGCCCAGGTGGTCTGCGTGGAACTGCCGGCCGACTTCCGGCCCTGGCTGGAACACCTGGCCGACCCCGAGACCGTCGCCCCCGTCGCCCTGGCCGGCGCCGGCGACGGCGGACGCCTCGCCTTCTACCCCTTCGCCGACTTCTCCCCGGAGCTCGCCGCCGTGAGATGGGCCCGGGACAACGGGGCGGAGGTCGTGTGCTGCGACCTTCCCCTGTCCGACCCCGGATGGTCCCTGTCCGGCACGGGACCGGCCACCGAACCGGCCAACGGACCGGGCGGGGAGGACGATCCGGCCGACCGGACGGCCGACCGGACGGTCGACCGGGCAGCCGACCGGGTGGACGAACCGACGGACGAACCGGCGGACGAACCGGCGGACGAACCGGCGGACGAACCGGCGGACGAACCGGCGGACGACGAGGCGGAGGAACACGCCGGGACGGGGCGCCGCACCTTCGCCGGCGCGCTCGCCGCCGCCGGTACCGGCCGCGCCGGTGACGACATGTGGGACCGCGCCGTGGAGGTGCTGGCACCCGGCTGCTCGCCGGAGGCCGTGCGTCGCGCGGCCCTGGGCGTCGGCTGGGCCCTGCGTGCCGATGCCGCCGTGCCCGCGACCGACCTCGCGCGCGAGGCCCGGATGCGGCAGGTCGTGGCGGCGGCCGGCGCCGACGGGCGCCGGGTCGCCGCCGTGATCGGCGCCTTCCACGCGCCCGCACTGCTCGCGGCGGCGGCGGCCACAGCCCCGGACACGACCGCGGCCCCGGACACGACCACGGTCACGGACACCGGCACGAGGGCGGACGCGGAGCCGGGGGCGCAGACCGGAGCGGCCTGCCCGACCGGGGTGGCCGACGACACGTCCGGCGCGGTCGCGGACGGCTCCCGGGCGACGCGCCGCGGCCGGGCCCCGGCGGCACCGGAGGCGGCGGTGACCTCGTTCGTCCCGTACTCCTTCGACCTGCTCGACTCCCGGTCCGGGTATCCCGCCGGAATCCGGGACCCGCTGTGGCAGCAGGCCGTGCTGACGGCGGCGGGGGACCCGGACAGGATCCGGGAGGCGGCGGCCGCCGCGGTGACCGGGCTGTGCAGGGAGCTGCGCCGCGCCGGCCACACCGCGGGGACCGGAGAGGCGGCCGAGACGCTGCGACTGGCCTGCGACCTGGCGGCGTTGCGCGGGCTGCCCGCGCCGGGACGCGGGGAGCTGCTCGAAGCGGTGACCACCGTGATGGGGCAGGGCGAACCCCTCGGCCGGGGCCGGGCGCTGGCCCGCGCCCTGGAGGCCGTGTTCGTCGGCACCGCACGCGGACGGATCAGCCCGCACGCGCCGCGCTCGGGCCTCGGCCCCTCCGTGGAGGACGAGCTCACCGCGCTGCGGCTGCCGCGCCCGGACGAGCCGGAACCCCGCGAGGTGCGCCTCGACCCGCTCCGCTCCGCGCTGGACGGCCGCCGCGAAGTGCTGCTGCAGCGCCTGCTCGTCATCGGTGCCTCGTACGGGGAACCCGTCGCGGTGGCGACCACCGGCGACGGCACCGCGCTCGGCACCAAGTGGCGCCTGACGTGGACGCCGTCCGTACCCGCGCGGCTCGACCTCGCGGGCGTACGCGGAGTCACGGCGGCCCAGGCCGCCGCCGGCACGCTCGCGGAGACCGCCCGCCGCGAGGCCGCCGACGGCGGACCCACCCCCGCCCAGATCCTGACCGGACTGACCGCCGCGGCCCGCTGCGACCTGCCCGAGCTGGTCGACGCGAGGCTGCGCGAGGCGTCCGCCGTCCTGCCCGACACCGCCGACCTGCCCGAACTCCTCGCGGCCCTCGACCTCTTGGAAGGCATCCGCCGCGGCCACTACCCCGGCACCCAGGACGACGCCCGCACCTTCGCCGGCACACTCACCGGCGAGCTCCTCGAGGCCGCCGTCCGGTCCCTCCCCGGCCTCGCCGGCAGCGACACCCCGGCGGACGCCGGGGCCCTCGTCGCCCTCGCGGACCGGACGGCCGCCCGCCACCTGGGCCTCCGGCTCGACCAGGCCCTCGCCGCCCTCGCCGCCGACGCGTCGCCGTTGATGCAGGGCGCCGCCCTCGCCGTACGCGTCATGCTCGACCTCGATCCGGCCGGCGGGCTCGGCGAGCGCACGGCGGGCTGGATCGACGGGGCGACCACCCCCGACACCCGACGCGCCCTGACGAAGCGCCTCGCCGGCCTCCTCACCGCCGCCGGCCCGCTGCTCCAGGCCTCCCCGGAGGCACTCACCCCCCTCCTCGACCGCGTGGACGACCTCGCCGACCAGGACTTCCTCGACCGGCTCCCCGCCCTGCGCGGAGGATTCGACGCCCTCGCCCCCGCAGCCCGCGACCGCCTCCTCGCCACGGTCACCGACCGCCTCGGCGACCGCCTCGACCTCTCCCTGGACGCCCCGCCCGAACTGCTCGCCCTGTGGACCGCGGCCGACGCCGCCGGCCTCGCGGCACTGAAGGCCCTGTCCCTGAACGGCCCGGACGCCTTCGGCACGCCGGACGGCGCGCTCGACGCCCGCGCGTCCACCACCGGCGGGGCGGAGGCCGCCGCGCCCTCCGAGGCGACGGACCCCGCCGCCCGGACGGCCACGACTCCGGCCACGACTCCGGCCACAGGCCCGGCTGCCGCTACGGCCACCGGAGCCGCCGCCCCTGCGGCCACCGGCGCCGCCCCTGCGGCATCCGGCCCCGCTGCCTCGACGGCCACGGCCACGGCCCCGTCGGGACAGGTGTCACCCACGGCTCCGTCGGGACAGGTGCCCACGGTCCCGGTCGGGTCGCCCGACCGGCGCCTCGGGCCCGCCGACCGGTGGCGGCTGCTCCTGGGCCGGCACAAGGACCGGCTCGGCGCCGACGCGCGCCGGTACGCCCGGGCCCTGGACGAGCTGTACGGCAGCGGGCGCGGTGAGGGTGCCGACGACGCGGACGGCGGCGGATCCGGGCAGGCCGGGGGACAGGACGCGTCCTTCCCCACGGCACGCGAGTGGTCGCAGGAGCTGGAGGCCCTCTTCGGGGCGGAAGTGCGCGAGGAGGTGCTCGCGGAGGCGGCCGACGCGGGGCGTTCCGACGTGCTCACGCAGCTGGACCCGGCGGCGGTCCGTCCGTCGGTGGAGCTGCTGCGGTCGGTGCTGTCCCTGGCCGGAGGCATGCCCGAGGCGCAACTGGCCCGGCTGAGGCCGCTGGTGAAGAGGCTCGTCGACGAGCTCGCCCGGGAGCTGGCCACCCGGCTGCGCCCGGCGCTCTCCGGACTGGCCACCCCGCGCCCCACCCGCCGCCCGGGCGGTCGCCTGGACCTCGCCCGTACGCTGCGCGCCAACCTCGTCCACAGCCGGCGCGCGGACGACGGCCGGGTCGTGGTCGTCCCGGAGCGGCCGGTGTTCAGCACGCGGGCGAGCAGGGAGGCGGACTGGCGGCTGATCCTGGTGGTCGACGTCTCCGGCTCGATGGAGGCGTCGGTGATCTGGTCGGCGCTGACCGCCGCCGTCCTGGGCGGTGTCCCGACGCTGTCCACGCACTTCCTGGCGTTCTCCACGCAGGTGGTGGACCTCACCGACCGGGTCGAGGACCCCCTCTCCCTCCTCCTGGAGGTCCGGGTCGGCGGCGGCACGCACATCGCGGCGGGTCTCGCCCACGCCCGGTCGCTGATCACCGTCCCCAGCCGCACCCTCGTCGTCGTGGTCAGCGACTTCGAGGAGGGCGCACCGCTCGCCGGACTCCTCGGGGAGGTGAGGGCGCTCGCCTCGTCCGGCGCCCACCTCCTCGGTTGCGCCGCGCTCGACGACTCCGGCGCGCCCCGCTACTCGGTGCCCGTGGCGCGCCGGCTCGTCGCCGCCGGCATGCCGGTCGCCGCCCTCAGCCCGCTCGCCCTCGCCCGCTGGGTGGGCGACCGCCTCCGTGGAGAACCCCGTTGACCCCCGAAGACCTGCCGCCCGTCGCCCCCGACGTCCTCGTCGAAGCGGTGGAGCAACTCACCGCCCGGCTGCGCAAGAAGCTCGACGCCGCCATCGCCTCCTGCGCCGAGCACGCCATCCCTGCCGCCGACGGCACCGTCACCGTCCCCTTCGGCGAGGACGCGCACGTCACCCTCCGCCCCGGCCCGTCCGGTGCCGTCACCCGTGCCGAACAGGCCGTCTGCACCTGCCTGCTGGCCCCCCGCTGCCTCCACAGGGCGGCCGTGCTCGGTGCGGCGCCGATCGCGGACGCGGAGCCGCCCGCACCCGTGGAGGCGGCGGCGGACGGAGGCCCGGAGCCGACCGCCGACGCCGACGGGCGGCCGCCGGAGTCCGCGGACGGCGCCGCGCCCGACGCACGGTCCGGCGCCGCGCCCGCCACGCCGTCCGCAGCCGTGCCCGCGACCCGCTCCGGGGCTGTGCCCGCCACGCCGTCCGGCGGCGTCTCGGCGACGCCCGACGGGAGTGCTTCCGGGCCGGCCGGCGTCCACTCCGCCTCGGCGGCGGAAGCCGAGCCACCCACCTCGCCCCTGCTCACCGCCGCGCAGGTACGGGCGGCGACCGGGCTGTGGACGGCGGCGGCCGAGGCGCTGGCCGCCGGGGTCACGGCCGGTGGGGCGGTGGTCCAGGCCGAGTTGCTGCGCGCGGCCCACACCGCGCGGCTGGCCGGACTGCCCCGTGGCGAGGCCGCCGCGCTGAGGGTCGTACGGGGCCTCCGTGCCGCGCGGCAGCGGGGCGAGGGGCAGCGGCTCGGCGATCTCGCGGCCGCGTTCCGCGAGTTGCTGGCGGGGGCGGCCCTCGCGGCCTCCGGGGTGGTGGGCCCCGGGGTGGTCGGCACCACGCGCCGGACGTACGAACGGGGCGGCAGCCTGCGGGTGTCGGGTCTGTGCCGCGAGCCGGTGCTGTCCGCGACGGGGTACGGAGGCGTGGCCACCCACGTCATGGGTCAGGACGGCTCCTGCTACACGGTGTCCGACGTGCGCCCGGGCGGTCTGGCCCGCGCGAGGGGTGCGGGCACCGCGTCCGTGGCGCTCGGCGGGGCGGTCCTCGACCACGCCGGGCTCGCGCGCGGAGGTCTGCGGATCGTGGGCGCGACCGTCTCCCCGGACGGGCGGCTCGGCGCGGGCCGGGGGGTCAGCGCGACGCCGCTGCGGGGGGCGGAGTGGTCGGAGGAGCCCGCGGCGGCGCTGTTCGCCCGCCCGCTCCACGAGGCGGTGTCCGCCGCGCTGGAGGGCTTCGCGCAGGAGGAAGGGGATCGTGAGGCCGGGCTCATCGGCTGCGACGTGGAGGTGCTCGGCGCGGCGGGGGAGTACCTGGTGGCCCGCGTCGCCGGCGACGGACCCTTGCTGCGGCTCCGCGCGGCCCACCCGCACCCGGAGCTCCCGCACGCCGCGAACCTGCGCAGGATCGCCCGGCACCCGGGGCTCGCCCTCCGGGTCCTGGGCCGCCCCGACCCGGACCGGGCCGCGACGCTCCGCGCGCTCGCGGTCGGCCCCGTGCCGGGAGCCCCGTACACGCTGAGGCTGCCCGAGGAGTGGCTGGGCCGGGCCGACCTGGGGTACGACCGGCTCCAGGGCAGCCACTTCCCGCGCGAGGCGCCGGAGCCCGCACCGCTCGGTCCGGTGGCCGCCGGCCCGGACCCGCTGGCGGACGCGCCCTTGTGGCGGGTCCGCCGTCTCCTGGAGACCGGCGTCGCGGGCGGGCGGCGGGCGCTCGCCGAGGCGGGCCGGGGCGCGGACGCGGCGGGACTGCTCGTGCCCCTGCGCCGCGCGGGTCTCGGCGGAGCCGCGCACCTGGCGGCGGCCCTCACCGCGGAAGCGGACCGCAGACCCCGCGACTCCTTCGGTCGCCTCACCGACGCCTCGCCCGACGGCTATGCCCGTGCCTGGCTCGCCTCGGCCGTCCATCTGGCCGCGGCCGAACGCGCGTTGGTGCTGGCGTCCTGGTCCTGACGCCGGCCGGCGAGGTGCCCGCCGCCCGGCGCGCCTCAGCCGGAGCCGCCGCCCTTCCGGGCGCGGAACGCGGCCGCCTTCGTGCGGTTCTGGCAGGCCGTCGAGCAGAACTGGCGGGCGGCGTTGCGGGAGGTGTCGACGTAGACGCGGTCGCAGCGGTCGGCGTGGCAGACGCCGAGGCGCCCGGCGAGGCTGCCGCCCACGGCGAGGGCGAGGGCGGTGGCGCAGCCGGCGCTGTGTCCGGCGGCGAAGGAGTCGTCGGGGCCGTGGAAGTGCAGCTGCCAGGTGGTGCCGCCGCCGTCCCGGCCCGGGTCCGGGGCGCGGTCGAGCCGGGGGCGGGCGCCGCTGTCCTGGAGGAGGCCGTTGACGGTGGTGGCGGCGACGTCGAGTTCGCCGTCGTGCATGGCCTGGAAGACCCGGCGCATGGCGCGGGCGGTGGCGGCCAGGTACTCCGCCTGGGGGGCGTCGATGGTGCGCGGCAGCGAGCCCTCGGTGTCCGACACGGCGTCCTCGACGGCGCGGGGGAGGTCGGCGCCGCGGGGCACGGCGTAGGGGCGGCCGCGTGCCTCTCCGTCGGTCAGGGTGTTCACGAGCGATACGGCGTGTTCCAGCAGTACCGCGACGTGACTGTCGAACATCACTTGACCAGTCACTCCCTCGATGGTTAGCGTTCGTGACTGACATTACTCGATTCGACAGTCACGCGAAGGGGTGGTGGCATGCCGCGGACCGTATGGCTCCTGGTGGCGGCACGCGCGGTCAACCGGCTGGGCGCCTTCTCGCTGCCCTTCCTGACCGTCCTGATCAGCACCGAGTTCGGGGCGGGCGTCACCACCGCGGGCCTGCTCTCGGCGGGCTTCGGGCTCGCGACGATCCCCTCGCGACTGGCCGGCGGCCGCCTCGCGCGCGGCATCGGGCGACGTCGCACGATCGTGCTCGGCCTCACCGGATGCGCGGTCGCGCAACTGGGCATCGCGGCGGCCGGATCACTGCTCGCGGTGGCGGTCTTCGCCGTCCTGCTCGGCCTCGTCTTCGAGCTGTACGAGCCGCCGAGCCAGGCGCTGATCGCGGACGCGGTCGGCCCCACCGAACGGGTCCGCGCCTACAGCCTGTTCAACGCCGCCCTCGCGGCGGGCGGCACCGGAGCGGGCCTGATCGCGGCCGCCCTGGGACGCTGGGACCTCCGCTGGCTCTTCGTCGTCGACGCGGCCACCTGCCTGCTGTCCGCGCTGATCCTCCGCATCGCCCTGCCCGCCGACCACGCCGGGCCCGCCGACCATGCCGGTCCTGCCGACCGGGCCGAACAGACCGGTCCCGCCGACCACTCCGGCCCCGCCGACCCCGCCGACCACTCCGGCCACGCCGGGCCCGCCGACCGAACCGACCGCGCAGCGCCCGTCGACCGCGTCGACCGCGCCGAGCCCGTACGGCCCTGGCGGGACAGGGCGCTGAGGGCCGTGTTCCTGTCGGGGACCCTGTTCGCGCTCGTCACCACGACGATCGCGATGGGGTTGCCGCTGACGCTCGCGCGGCGCGGCCTCGAACCCGCCGACGCGGGGCTGCTGTTCACCGCGTCGGCGGTGACGGTGGTCGCCGCGCAGCCGGCCCTGCGGCTGCGCCGCCTCGCGTCGCTGTCCGACTCGGGGGCCATCGCGATCGGCCACGTGCTGCTCGCGGCCGGCCTGGCGGGGTACGCGGTCGCGTCGACCCTGCCGACGTTCCTGGCGGCCACGGTGCTGTGGAGCCTGGGTGACGTGCTCGTCCTCGGGCGGGTCCTGACCGTCGTGGCGGACCTGGCGCCGCGCGGCGGCGCGGACGGCTATCTGGCCGCGTACGGCATCAGCTGGGGCATCGCCACGGTCGCGGCGCCGGTCACCTCCACCCAGCTGCTCGCGCACGTCGGGGTGGGGGCGCTGTGGACCGGCGCCGCGGTCCTGTGCCTGGCACTGGCGGCCGCGCAGCCGCTCGTGGTCGGGCCGCTCGTCAGTGCCCCTCGGCGCCGATCGACGGAGCGGGGTCGAGGTCGAGCGGGCGCAGGAAGCGACGCTCGTAGCGCTTGATGCAGCGGGTGGTGCGGGCCAGTTCGAAGGCCGCCTGGCACTCCGCGTCGGTGGCGCTGGCCTTCCGGTAGACCTCGTACTCGGCGAGGCCGGGGAAGGAGAACAGGGCGTAGGCGATGTCGCTGTCGCCCTCGCTCGGCAGGAAGTAGCCGTGGTGGATGCCGCCGAAGCGGTTGACGAGGACGACCCAGCGGCGGCCGTACTCCTCGAAGTCGTCCAGCTTGTCGGGGTCGATCTCGTACTTCAGGTGAACGGTGATCATGCCTCCAGTGTCGCCGACCCGCGCCGGGTATCCACCGGGGATCCGCCGGGGGCCGTCCTCCTCACCCGCGGTCGGCCGCCTCGGTCCGCACCGGCCTGCGGAGCAGGTAGATGGCGGCGGTGGCGACGAGGAGCAGCATGCAGGCGGTGAAGACCAGACCCGCCCGTTCGAGGCCGAGGGGATCGGAGAGGAGGCCGACGCCGATCACCGGGATGGAGATGCCGGTGTACGCGACGAGGAAGAGGGTGGAGATCACCGCCGCGCGGCGGTCCGGCGGCGCGGCGCCCGCCACGGCGGAGAGCGCGGCGCGGAAGGAGAGGCCCTGTCCGGCGCCACCGACGACGGCGGCCAGGACCACGAGCGCGAGGAGCTCGGTGGCGAGTGCGCCGGCGAGGAAGGCCAGGCCGGCGAAGAGGACGGCGCAGCCCAGCGGGAGGGAGCGGGCCACTCCGACGCGTCCGACGGCGAGTTGTCCCGCGGTGGACGCGAAGAAGGCGAGTGCGACGATCAGGCCGCTCACGGCGTGGTCGTCCACGTGGAGGTAGCGGGCGAGGAACGCGGGGCTGACCGAGGTGAACACCCCGAACAGGGCGAAGCCCGCGAACGCGGCGATGGCCGCCGGCACGAACACGGGGCGGACCCGTGCGGGCAGCGCCGGCTTCTGCGGCCGTACGGCGGTCAGGGGCCGGAGCTCCCGCACGGTCTCCGGCAGCCACAGCAGGACGACGGCCGACACGGCGACCAGGGCGAGGTGGACGGCGAACGGCAGCAGCAGGGGCTCGGGGGCGTACTCGGCGAGCACTCCGGCGAGCAGGGGGCCGCAGCCGAGGCCGCCCATGTTGGCGGCCGTCGCCACCAGTGTCGCCCGGGACGCGCCGCCCGGCGGGGCCAGGTCCATGACGTACGCGGTGGCGGCGCCGGTGAACAAGCCGGCCGACAGGCCCGACAGGAGCCGGCCCGCGTACAGCCAGCCGAGGCCCTGCGCGCACAGGAAGCAGACGGCGCTCACCGCCGCGAAACCGAGGCCCCACAGCAGCGTCGGCCGTCTGCCGATCGTGTCCGACGCGTTGCCCGCGAGGAGCAGCACCCCGATGACCCCGAAGGCGTACACCGCGTACACGACGGTCACGGTCAGCTCGGAGAAGCCGAACTCCTCCTGGTACAGGGGATACAGCGGCGTCGGCAGCGTCGTGCCGGTCATCCCCACCACGAACACGGCCCCGGCGAGCAGACACCGGAGCCACCCTTGACGATCACCGACCATGCCGCCGACCGTAACCCCGCCGACGGCTCCGGGCGTGGTGACGCGACCCCGCGATCGGGTTCATCGGAGTCCGGGGCCCGCTCAGTGGCCCAGGGACCGCTTCAGCTCCGCCTTGTTCATCGAGGAGCGGCCGTGCAGGTCGCGGCGCTGCGCCTCGGCGTAGAGCCGGTCGTACGTCGAGCCCTGCGCGCCGCTCTGCGAGCGCTTCCCTCCGCGGCGCGAGGAGGACATGTCCTGGATCGAGCTCTTGCTCGCGGTCTTCGACTCGCCCGTCCGGGCCCGTTCCTCGTTCACGGTGCGTGCCGCGATCTCCGCGGCGCGCTCCTCGCTCTCGCCGCGGTCCAGACGCTCTCCTTGATGTGCTCGTACCGGCGCTCGCGCTTGGCGTTCGATCCGTGGGGCATGGTCCTCTCCTCTCCGGTCCGGCCGCCGAGAACCGCTGGCTGCGCGCCCGGCACGCCCGGCGCCGCCTCCTCGACCTCGCCACCGGGGTGCTCGCGGCCCAGATGCGGCTGCCGCCCGCCGAGGCGTCGGAGTACCCGGAGTCACTGGCCGGGGCGACCGGTCTGTCCGTCGAGGACATCGCGGCGGACATCGTGAACGCGGTGGCCGGGGACGGCGGACCCTTCGACACCGGCCTCCCCAGACCGGCGGCCGCGTCGGGGAGCGCCTCGCCGAGCATCGGTGTCTGCGTCGGAGAGCGCCTCGCCGAGCACTGGTGGCTGCGTCGCGCCGCAGCGGCGGCGGAGACCGCCGAAATCGCGGGCGAGGCGGCGCGGACCCTGCTGGACGACGGGCTCTCCTCGCTCGGCGCGGACAGCCTCTGGCTGTGGCGGCACACCGGCCCGGGCTGCCTGCGCCTCGCGGGACACGCGGGCGTGGGCGCCGCCGAGGCCGTGGCCTGGCAGTGGATCCCCCCAGCTGCACCGGAACCCTTCCGGACCGTCCTCGCCGACAGCGCGCCCGTCCGGCTGGAGGAGGGACCGGACGACGGAGTGCTGCTGCCGGGCCCCGCCGCGGACGCGGCCCGCGCGCTGCTGCCGCTGAGCCGGCGCGACAGGACCGTCGGGGTCGCGCTGGTCGGCCGGCCGGGCCCGGCGACCCTCGACGGGGCGGCGCGGCGGGCCGTCGCCGGACTCCTGGAGGTCGCGGGCACCGTACTCGACGGCGACGACCCCGGCCTGCCGCCCGTGCCCGTGCCCGTACTCGTCGACGTCCTCGACTCCCTGGCGCATCCGGCGGCACTCCTCTGTACGCGCGGCGCGGCCGGGGCGGCGTCCCTGGAGCACCTCGACGACGACGTGGTCACCGCGCTCGGGGGCGCTGCCCCCGCGTACGGCTCCTCCCTCACCCGCGCCTTCCCCGTGGTCCACGCCGAACTCGCCCGGCTGACCCGGCGGGCCCTCGCTCGCCACCACGCGCGTCCAGCGGGCCGCGCGACTGCCCGTGGCACCCCGCGCGGGGGCAACCCCGCCGCGGTGCTGTGGCGCACCGCGGGGTCCCGCTTCACCCCTCCGCTGTAGGGCGGTCGTGATCCCCGGGCCTGGGGATCACGACCACCTCGAACCAGACCGCCTTCCCCCCGGCCGCGCGGGAGCCAGCCCCACGCGGCCGAGAGCCGCTCCAGGAGGTACAGCCCGTGCCCCGAGGAGCGGCCCGTCCGGTGCGGGCCGTGCGGCCGGGGCCGTACCGGGCCCGTGTCGCCGACCCGGACCCACAGCCGTTTGTCGGTCCGGTCCAGACACAGCTCGTACGGGACGCCGCCGTGGGCGAACGCGTTAGTGACGACCTCGGAGACCAGCAGCAGGGTGTCGTCGACGGCGACCCGACCGGTCGCGCCCGCCTTCCCGAACCACTCGCTCAGCGCACGCCGGGTGTGCTCACGGCACTCCCGCATCGCCCCGTCCCCTTCCGCCGGCTCGAAGCGGCGAGTCCGGGAGGTCGCGGGCCGTACCTGCCGATGGGCCATGGGCTGCGCCCTTCCTCGGCCCGCGGGCCGCTACGCGGACGACCGTCGATCACGCAGGGCGACGCCGGCGTCCTCGTACACCCGGAAGATCTGGGACGCCCCGCCCTCCCGCACTCGTTTCTTCCCGGCCCTGAGTACGCCCCGTGGCGCCCGTCCGGCGGCCGGGATGTATCGAATCCAGCCCTGCCGGGAAAGGTGCGAAAAGGGTGAAAAGGTCTAAAGGTGCGAGGGAGGGTCGCGAGGTCATGCGGGACGAAGAGCAGGCGGAGCAGGACGCCGGACCGGGGTCCGACCGCTTCGGTGTCTCCGTCCGGTCCGTGCCGGAGGCGGACACCGTCGTCCTGGTCCTCGTGGGCGAACTCGACCGTGACACCGTCCGGCCGCTGGGGGAGGCGGTGGAGGGGTGCCCGCCGACCGGCAGGATCCTCGTCGACTGCTCCGGCCTGGGGTTCTGCGACTCGTCCGGGCTGAACGCGCTGCCCGAAGGCGGCCACGGAAGCGGCGGACGTCATGGCGCGGAGCGCTGAGGTTCCCCCGGGTCAGGTGCGCCGACTGGTGCTGAACGGGACCCGGGGCGTGGTGGCCCGCTGCCGGGACTTCACCGCCGAGGCGCTCGCCGACTGGGGATGGATCCCGCCGGAGGACGAGGAGGCGGGGCGCCGGGTGGAGGACGTCCTGCTCATGGTGTCGGAGGTCGTCACGAACGCCTGCCTGCACGCCGGCGGCCCGGAGGAGCTGGTCCTTCGCCACGGGCACGGACGGCTCCGGGTCGAGGTGGCCGACGCCAGCCCCGAGCATCCGCGCGCCCAGGTGCCCCGGTCGCCCGGGCTTCCCGGCGGGCACGGTCTCATGGTGCTCGACCGGCTCGCCGGTGACTGGGGCACCGAGGACAAGGGGCCGGGACACGTGGGCAAAGTGGTGTGGCTGGAGGTCACTCGTCCGTCCCGGCCTCCGTGGCACCGTCCTGGAGCAGGCCCTTCTTGAGCTCGCCGAGGATTCGGGTGAGCAGGCGCGAGACGTGCATCTGGGAGAGGCCGACCCGGCGGCCTCTCTCCGCCTGCGTGAGTTCCCCTCCGAAGCGCAGTTCGAGAATGCGCCGGTTGCGGTTGCGGTTGCGGTTGCGGTTGCGGTTGCGGTCGTGGTCGTCGAGGCGGGCGAGCAGCGGTCGCAGCGGTCGCAGCGACGTCAGCGACTCGATCAGCCCGTAGGGCAGCTCGGAGTCGGCCAGGTGCCGTGCGCTCGTTCCGGACGTCGCGTCGTCGTCGCCCGCCGGCGCGTCCAGGGAGCGGGCGGCGTAGCCGTGGGCCGCGAGCCGGCCCTCCGCGACCTCCGCCTCCGTCACGTGCAGCCGTGCCGCCGGTTCCGCCCGGCCGGGGGGCGGCGCCCCAGCACCTGCTCCAGGCCGCCGGCCGCCTTCGCGAGGTCGATCCGCAACTCCTGGAGCCGGCGGGGCACCCGGACGGCCCGGCTGGTGTCGCGGAAGAAGCGCTTCATCTCGCCGGCGATCGTCGGGAGCGCGAACGAGGCGAAAGTCGACCGCGCGGTCGGGGTCGAACCGGTCGATCGCCTTGACCAGGCCGATCGTGCCCACCTGGACGATGCCCTCGGTCGGCTCGGCGCGGTTCCTGAACCTGCGGGCCGCGAACATCACCAGGCTGAGGCTGAGCTCCACCAGCGTGTTGCGCACGTACGCGTACTCCGGCGTCCCCTCCTGGAGCGCCCGCAGGTGTACGAAGAGGGCGACGGACAGCGTCCGCGCGTCGCCCGTGGAGAATCTGCTCGGACGGACCGGTTAGGGGAGCCCGCCCAGCGCCGCGTGGCGCGTCGCCGCCCCTGCGCCGCCCACGGGTTCCAGGGCGCGGTCGGGAGAGGTGGCGGAGTGCGTTCCTGCGGCGGGCATGAAGGCTCTTTCGACGGTGGCGGTGGGCCTGCGCCGCTGCGTCAGAAGGGGCGGCGGGGTCCGTCGGTCGAGCGTCTGAGCGAATGATGCCCGTTATCGCGCGATTCGGCACGGTCTCGCGGGGAACCCGCAGAGGTGCGACGCTTGTCGCGTCGGCCCACGATGCCGGGACCTCGCCGAGGAACCCGGGATCGGGAGGAGGTGTCCGCGATGGACGACGCCCGACTCTCGGCGCGAGAGCAACGCGTTCTGGCGGAGATCGAGGAACAGCTCGACCGCGACGAGCCGCTCGCCCGCCACCTGCGCACGATGCGACGCGGCCCCCGGCTGCGCCTGCCCTCGCTGTCCGGTAACCGCCACCGACTCCCCGCCCTCGGCGTCACCGCCCTCGGAACCCTCACGCTCGCCCTGCTCGTCCTCGCCGTCGCCACCGAGACCCCCGTGCTGATCTGGCTGTTCGCGGCCTCGTGGGTGCTGACCCTGGTCGCCCTCCTCGGCCTCCTCGTCCGCTGGTCGCGCCGCCGGGCGGCGGGATCCCGCCGGACCGAGTGAGACATCCCGCCGGATCGAGTCGAGCCGAGCCGCCGATCCGGCACCTCGAACACCTGCTGCGCGCCCAGGACTTGGTCCTGGGCGCGCACCAGGTGCTCGTTCGAGTGCGGATCCGACTCGCCAGCGGCACCAACGGCCGCTGCCGCTCCGCATCAGGAAGCCGAGCAGCCACAGCACGAGCACGGCGACGGCGACGGCGACGTACCACCCTGTCCGCCAGCCCCTTCACCTCCGTCCCGGCCGCACTGGAAGAATCCTCCGGCTGACCGTCGGCGACCCGGCCCGCGCGCGCCCGTGCCGCCGGACCGGCCCGTCTGCCTCCCACGGATCCGGCCCAGGGGCCGGCAGGAGTGACTGCGGGCGACTGCACGAGGGACCCGAGGGCCCGGTGCGCACCGCCGCACGAGGCAGGGGCCGGCGTTTCACCGCCGGCCCACCGGGCACCGCATCCCGCACAGCGGCGGTACCTGCAGTCGAGGAGGTCGGCTGGCGCGCGGGGAGGTGGCCGAGCTCGGGGTGCGGGTCGAGGTGCGGGGCGCGGCCGTGCTGCTGACAGGGCCGTGCCGACCGCGGACCGCCGTGACGAGATCGTGCGGATCGCGGTCGCGGAGCTGGACGGCATTCCGGTCCGGCACGACCTGCTGGAGGGCGACAGCGTGATCCTGCCGGTGGACGGGGAAGGTAGGCGTCGCGGGTGCGAAGGGTTTCTGCGGCGGGTTCGCCGGCCGCAGCGCCGGGGAGTTCGGCGAGCGCGAGACGGAGGAGTTCGTCCGCACCGCGCGGCGGGGTGCCGAGGGTCCGCACCGGGCGCCGACCGGTCTGTCGGCCGGTGACTGCAAGGCGAGGATCGCCCTCACCCGCTTCGCGCCGGTGCCCGACACGCCGGCGGGGGAACCGGTGGAGATCCCCCTGTTCCTGGGGAGCCATCTCCTCGCGGAGGTGATCGACGAGGTCGGCGCCGATCTCGCGGTGCACGGCCACGCCCACCTGGGCGTCGAGCACGGCATGGCGGCGGACGGGATTCGCGTGCGCAACGTTGACCAGACCGTCATCGGCCGGGCGTTCGCGCTGTGCCACCTGCCGATGGGCCGCCCGGGCGGGCGTCGCGAGGAGCCGCGGGGGGCCGCGGTCCGGGCGCCCGCCTGAGCCGTGCGTTTGCGGAGGGTCAGCTCACCGCCTGCTTCACGAGGGCGCCGATGCGCTTCTCGACGTCGGGGGTGACCTCGGTGAGGGCGAAGCCGGCGGCCCACATGGTGCCGTCGTCGAGTTTGGCCTGGTCGCTGAAGCCGAGGGTGGCGTAGCGGGCCTTGAACTTCTCGGCGCTCTGGAAGAAGCAGACGACCTTGCCGTCGAGGGCGTAGGAGGGCATGCCGTACCAGAGCTTGGGTGCGAGGACGGGGGCGTGGGTGGTGACGACGGCGTGGACGCGCTCGGCGAGGACGCGGTCGGAGTCCTGCATTTCGGCGATCTTGGCGAGTACGTCGCGTTCGGCCTCGGCGGCCTTGTCGGCGCGGGAGCTGCGGCGGGCGGCCGTCTTCTGCTCCTTGGCGTGGTCCTTCATCGCGGCCCGCTCCTCGGCCGAGAAGCCCTCGTACGTGCCGCTTTCGGTCTTGCCCATGGCGGAGTGCCCCCTTGAGGGTTGTGGCGAACGGGATCTTGAGACGGGACTGTAGCCCGGGGGATCGTCGTTTCACCGTCATAACGCGCTGGTTCCACCATAGTTGTCGTATCTCCTGCCGAATCCTTCCGGTTGCGTTCGTCAGCCCTCCAGGTGGTGGTGGACGCGGCGGAGGAGGGCGGCCAGTTGGAGGCGTTCGTCCGCGCTGAGAGGGGTGAGGACGTCGTCGTCGGTCGCCGCGATCTCCGCGCCGAGTTCGGCGAGGGAGGCCCGGCCGGCGGGGGTGAGGTGGACCACGACGCGGCGCCGGTCGGAGGGGTCGTTTCCGCAGTCGACGTGGCCGAGGCGGACGAGGTCGTTGACGATCTTCACGAGGTCGCTGGCGTTGATGTCGAGCCGGGTGGCGAGGAGCGTCTTCATCTGCGGGCCGAGGTCGTCGAGCAGGGCCATGACGGTGAGGTGCCAGAGGCGTAACCCGTGGGCGGCGAGCGTGTCGGTGAGTCTGCGGCGCGCGGCCTTGCCGACGGCGGCCATCAGGTAGGCGTTGAGGTCGAGGACGCTCGGCGGTGTCGCCCGTGCCGCTCCCGGTGTCTGTACCGCTCCCGCCGTCTGTACGGCGCCCGGTGTCCGTGCCGCTCCCGGAGTCTGGGCTTCTTCCGGAGTCTGGGCTTCTTCCGGTGTCCGTGTCGCTTCCGGGGCCCGTGGCCCTTTCGCGGTCCGAGTCCCTTCCGCGTTCCGTGTCACTTCCGGCGTCCGGACCGCTTCCGGGGGCCGGACCGGGGCGAGCGCGAGGTCGGCCGCGGCGAGCGATCTGAAGACCTGTGCCCAGTCGGTCGGCACGTTCGAGATGCCGACGAGGGTGAAGCGGTTGCCCGCCGGGTCGTGCGCCGTACCCGCGATCACCGGCTGTTCCATCAACTCTTCCTTGGGGTCCGGCCGGTGCGTCGGAGACACCCCGGCGACGTGCCCCGGGACCGTCCGGGGCACGTCGGGGTTCAGGCGGCCGTCCGCAGCTCAAGGGTGCAGCACTTGACGCTGCCGCCGGCCTTGAGGAGCTCCGAGAGGTCCACGCCGACGGGGCGGAAGCCCCGCTCGCGCAACTGCTCGGTCAGTGCCGTGGCGTTGTGGGGCAGGACCACGTTCAGTCCGTCGGACGTGGCGTTGAGGCCGAAGACGGCCGCGTCCTGCTCGGTGGCGATGACGGCGTCGGGGAACAGCCGCCGCAGCACGGCGAGGCTGCCCGGGGAGAACGCCGCCGGGTAGTAGGCGATCGTCGTCTCGTCGAGCACCGTCAGCGCGGTGTCCAGGTGGTAGTAGTTCGGGTCGACGAGCGTCAGGCCGATGACGGGACGCCCGAAGAACTCCTGGGCCTCGTCGTGCGAACGCGGGTCGCTGCGGAACCCGGTGCCCGCGAGCAGCCACTCGCCGGCCAGCAGGTAGTCGCCCTCGCCCTCGTTGACGACCCCGGCGGTCCTGAGGTCGGGGAAGCCGTGGTCGCGCAGCCAGTCGTGGTAGGCGGGGCCTTCGGCGATGCGTTCGGCGTCGCGGAAGCGCGCCACCAGGGCGCGCCCGTCGACGACCGTGGCGCCGTTGGCGGCGAAGACCATGTCGGGGAGGCCGGGGAGGGGTTCGATCGTGTCGACGGTGTGGCCGAGGCTCAGGTAGACCTCGCGCAGCTTCTCCCACTGGGTGATGGCCAGCGGGGTGTCGACGGGCTTCGCCGGGTCCATCCAGGGGTTGATGGAGTAGACCACGTCGAAGTGGGTGGGCCGGCACATGAGGTAGTGCCTGGGCCGTGCGGTACGCATGGTGAGGGTCCTCGGGGTCAGGGGCGTCCGGTGAGGTAGCCGCCCATGGACGTGAAGTACTCGGCGGCGGGGAGTTCGCGTCCGTCCTCGGTCCGGACGCGGGTGAGGGCCAGGCCGTGGTTGCGGCCGGTGCGGGCGTCGGGGCCGGCGACGATCACGACGCCGTCGCCCTCGCGGTAGAACACGCGGCCGGGGGTGCCTCCGTAACGGCCCGTCGAGACGACGGCGGAGAGCACTTCGAGGCGCTTGCCCCGGTGGTGGGTGAAGGCGGGCGGATACGGCGCCGACTGGGCGCGGACCAGGCGTTCCAGGACGTCGGCCGGCCAGTTCCAGTCGATGAGGACGTCCTCTTCGGCGCGCTTGTGGAAGAAGCTGGCCTGCGAGCGGTCCTGCGGGGTGAAGTCGGTCCGCCCGGAGGCGATCAGGTCGAGGGCGCCGATGGTGACGGGGGCGATGAGGTCGACCGTCTTGTGGAAGAGGTCGGTCGCCGTGTCGGTGGGTCCGACGGCGACCGCGCGCTGCTGGACGATGTCGCCGGCGTCGAGCACCTCGTCCATCATGTGGGCCGTCACGCCCACTTCGGGCTCGCCGTTGATCAGGGCCCAGATCAGCGGGGAGAACCCGGCGTACTTGGGCAGCAGCGAGTCGTGGACGTTGAGCGTGCCGTGGCGGGGCAGGGTGTAGATCCTCGGCGGGATCCACGTACGCCAGTTGTTGGCCACGATGATGTCCGGATCGGCCTCCTTGAGGAGGGCGAACAGCTCCTCGTCGTCGGGCCGGTTGCGGATGACGACGGGGACGCCGTGCTCCGCGGCCAGGTCGGCGACGGAGTCGCTCCAGATCTTCTCGTAGGCATGCTCGCTCCTGGGATGCGTCACGACCGTGACGACGTCGTGTTCGGAGTCCAGGAGCGCTTGGAGGGTGCGGTGGCCCCAGGTCTGATAGCCGAACATGACGACCCGCATGGGCTTCCTCCTCGGAAGGGGCGTGGGAACGGCGCCAAGTAAAGCAAGGCTTACCTAACATGGCAACTAGCCCTGATTTAAAGGGTGTTCAAGCCGTCCGGCCGGAACTCGACCTCTGCGACCCGGTCGACAGCTCCCGCCAGATGAGGTTAGCTTTACCTAAGTTCGGGCCCGGCCGCCTTTCGGTGCGCCCGACGTCCCGTTCCCACCCACGCCCTCCACACGGCTCGCACGATGGGAGTGACATGTCGCAGGTTCTTCCTGGTGACACACCTCTGGTCCACGACCTCATTGGCATCGGCTTCGGGCCGTCCAATGTGGCCATGGCGTTGGCGCTCAGCGAGCACAACGCCCGCGTCGGCAGGGAGGAGGCGGTCACCGCCCACTTCTTCGAGCGGCAGGCCCGCTTCGGCTGGCACCGCGGCATGCTGATCGACGACGCCACCATGCAGGTGTCCTTCCTCAAGGACCTGGTGACGCTGCGGAACCCCGCCAGCGAGTACAGCTTCCTCTGCTACCTGCAGAGCAAGGGCCGGCTCATCGACTTCGTCAACCACAAGAACCTGTTCCCGCTCCGCGTGGAGTTCCACGACTACTTCGAGTGGGCCGCCGCGAAGGTCGACGACATGGTCTCCTACGGCCACGAGATCATCGCCGTCCGCCCCGTCGTCCAGGACGACGTCGTGGAGTACCTGGAGGTCACCGCCCGCTCGGGCGCCGAACTCGTCGTCCACCGCGCCCGGAACCTCGTCCTCGGCACCGGACTGCGCCCCCGCCTGCCCGAAGGCATCGAACGGAGCGACCGCGTCTGGCACAACTCCGACCTGCTCGCCAAGGTGGACACCCTGGAGGGCACCGACCCCGAGCGGTTCGTCGTCGTGGGCGCCGGACAGAGCGCCGCCGAGAACGTGGCCTACCTGCACCGCCGCTTCCCCGGCGCCGAGATCTGCGCCGTCTTCTCCCGCTACGGCTACAGCCCCGCCGACGACAGCAGCTTCGCCAACCGCATCTTCGACCCGGACGCGGTCGACGAGTACTTCACGGCACCCGACGACATCAAGCGCAAACTGATGGACTACCACGGGAACACCAACTACTCCGTGGTGGACATCGACCTCATCGACGACCTCTACCGGCAGTCGTACCAGGAGAAGGTCCTCGGCACCGAGCGCCTCCGCTTCCTCAACATCTCCCGGCTCACCGGCGTCGAGGACGGCCCCGACCGCGTCCGCGCCACCGTCACCTCCCTGGTCAGCGGCGAGGAGACCGTGCTCGACGCCGACGTGGTCGTCCTCGCCACCGGATACAGCCCCGCCGACCCCGTGGCCCTCCTCGGCGACGTCGCCGACCGCTGCCGGCGCGACGCGCAGGGCCGCCTCCTCGTCGAGCGCGACTACCGCCTCGCCACCGAACCCCGCCTGCGCTGCGGCATCTACCTCCAGGGCGGCACCGAGCACACCCACGGCATCACGTCCTCGCTGCTCTCCAACACCGCGGTCAGGGTCGGCGAGATCCTCGACTCGGTCCTCGACCACCGCCCGGCCCCGGCTTCCGCCGCGCCGACCACGGCTCCGGCCACGACTCCGGCTCCGGCTCCGGTCCCGGTCCCGGTCCCGGTCCCGGTCCCGGTCTCGCTCTCGGCATCAGCCTCCGCCTTCGCCGATGCCTCTGCGTCCGCCACCGACTCCGACGACGTTCGCTCCGTCGCCGACGAGGTCGGCACCGCCCGCTAGCGGTACTTCGGGCGCCCCATGCCCGCGCGCCCGCCGGCACCAACGCCCGAGCGCCACCCGAGAGCGCCGCCCAAGAGCGCCACCCCCGAGCACCACCCCCCACGCCACACCGTCATGCCCCACCGGGCGGCTTCGCCATGCCCCGGTCGGCCTGGCACGCACCGAGAATCCCCGTGAAAGGAACGTCCGTGTCCACTGGTACACGTCCCGCACTGGCGAGGTTCGCCAGATCCGGCCCCCGGCTGGCCGTCGTCGCGGTCGCGGCGCTCACCCTCGCCGCCTGCGGTGGCGGAACGGAGAAGAACGACCCGTCCACACCGACCACGGCACCCGCGCCGGCCGACGGGGCGGGCAATGCCGCCGTGTTCCCGGTCACCGTCACGCACAAGTACGGCAGCACGACGATCGACAAGGAGCCGAAGACGATCGTCACGCTCGGGCTCTCCGACCAGGACGCCGTGCTCGCGCTGGGCGTCAAGCCGGTCGGCGCGGTCGACTGGTTCAAGGAGCAGCCGTACGGCAAGTGGCCGTGGACGAAGGACAAGTGGGGTGCCGCGAAGCCGGAGATCGTCGGCGAGCGCGACGAGTACAACATCGAGAAGATCGCGGCGCTGAAGCCGGACCTCGTCATCGCCCAGTACTCGGGGATGAAGAAGGAGCAGTACGACACCCTCTCCAAGTTCACCAAGGTCGTCGCCCAGCCGAAGGACCACCCCGACTACGGCGCGCCCTGGCAGGTCATGACCCGGCAGATCGGCAAGGCCCTCGGCAAGGACGCCGAGACCGAGAAGCTGATCACGGACATCGGCGCCCGCTTCAAGGCCGTCCGGGACAAGCACCCCGAGTTCAGCGGGAAGACCCTGGCCGTCGCCGACAGCTTCGAGGCCGGCAAGTACTCCGCGTTCACCGCCACGGACCCCAAGGCCATCTTCTTCACCGAACTCGGCTTCACGCTGAAGCCGGAGATCGACGAGCTCGCCAAGCCCGGGTGGAACGCCGCCGAACTCGGCGCGGAGAAGCTGAACGTCCTGGACGTCGACCGTCTCGTCTGGGTCACCTCCAGCACCGAGGCCAACGACCGCATCAAGGCCGAGCCGCTCTACAAGAAGCTCAAGGTCCACCAGGGCAAGCGCGACCTCTTCGTGCCCTACCAGGACCCGGACATCGGCGCCGCGTTCTCCTTCAACACCGTCCTGTCGATCCCGTACGCCATCGACGAGATCGAGCCGCTGCTCGCGGCCGTCAAGTGACGACCGGTCCCGTGGGGCGGCAGACGCGCCCCACGGGCCCCCCACACCGACGCACCACCAGGGAAAGGCCACTTCGTACGATGTTTGACGTCGAGTCGGACCGGGTGTCGACCGCCGGGATCGCCCTCACCGGCGGCCAATCCGGCATCTGGCTGGCCCAGCAGATGGAGCCGGACAGCGCCGCCTACAACATCGTCTTCACGCTCGACCTCAGAGGCGGCGCGAGCGGCGGTGGCGGGCGACCCGTCGACGTCGACCGCCTCGCCGCGGCCGTCCGCCGGGCGGTCGAGGAGGCCGAGTGCCTGCGGGTGCACGTCGTTCCCGGGGGCGAGGGAGGCGGAGGCGGGGTCGGAGGAGCAGGCCGGGCCGGAGACGGACGCGGTGACGGAGAAAGTGCAGTCGGTGGTCTCCGCGGAGGCGGCTGCGCCGGACACGGCGGCGAGGCCGGACACGGTGGAGAGACCGGACACGGTGGAGAGACCGGACACGGTGGAGAGACCGGAGACGGCGGCGAGACCGGACACGGTGGCGAGGCCGGGCACGGTGGCGAGGTCGGACCGCGTCAGATCCTCCACGCCCTCCCCGTCGACGTCCCCGTCGTCGACCTGCGCGACGCCGCCGACCCCGAGGAAGCGGCCGCCGCGTGGATCGCCGCGGACCGCGACCGGACCGTCGACCTCGCCCGGGGGCAGCTGACCGCCCACGTGCTGCTGCGGCTCGCCGACGACCGGGTCCTCTGGTCCCAGCGCCACCACCACATCGCCGTCGACGGCATGGGCGTCACCCTCCTCACCCGAAGGGCGGGCGAGCTCTACACCCTGGGGGAGCGGGCGCCCGCGGCCGGCGACTGGTCCCTCGCCCGTCTCGTCGAGGCCGACCGCGCGTACCGCGGGTCCGGGCAGCGCGCGGCGGACCGGGCCTGGTGGGCGGAGCGGATGGCCGGCAGGACCGAGCCCGTACGCCTCGTCGAGCGGGGCGCCGTCCCGATGACGCGCCGGCTGCGGCGCACCACCGTCCTGTCGCCGGGGACCGTCGACCGGCTGGACGCCGCCGCCCGGACCGCGGGCGTCCGGCGCTCCCGCGTGCTCGTCGCGGCCGTCGCCGCGTATCTGCACCGGGTCGGCGGCGAGCGGGACCTCGTCCTCGGACTGCCGGTCACCGCCCGCCGCGACGAGGAGTCCGCGGGCATCCCCGGCATGGTGTCGAACGTGGTGCCACTGCGGCTGACGGTCGGGCCCGGCGTCACCGTCGCCGAGCTCGTGGCCCAGGTGCGGGACGCGACCGCCGACGCCGTCGCCCACAGCCGCTACCGCGCCGAGGACCTGGCCAAGGACCTGGGCCTCGTCGACGGCGTACCGGAGCTGGTCGGACCGACCGTCAACGTCCTGCCGCGCACCGACGACCTGCGCTTCGCGGACCACGCGACCGAACTGCGCCCCGACTGGCTGGGCCCGGTCAGCGACCTGGCGTTCGGCTTCGCCGAGACCCGGGACGGCGGCGTCGCGCTCCACCTCGACGCGGACGCGGACGTCTGCGACGACACCGCGCTCGGGGACCACGAGCGGCGCTTCCTCGCCCTCCTCGACGCCTTCGGTGAGGACGCCGACCGGCCCGTCGGCCACATCGAGGTCACCACGGAAGCCGAACGCGCCCTCGTACTGGAGGAGTTCGGCGTCGCACCGCGCGACACGGCGGAGCTCTCCTGGCCCGCCGCCTTCGAGCGCCGGGTCCGCAGCACGCCCGACGCCGTGGCACTCGTCTGCGAGGACGAGGAGATGACGTACGCCGAACTGAACCGCGCCGCCAACCGGCTCGCCCGCCTCCTCGAGTCCCGCGGCGTCGGCGCCGAGGACGTCGTGGGCGTGGCGCTGCCGCGCTCGCCGCAGCTCGTCGTGGCCCTGCTCGCCGTGATGAAGGCCGGCGCCGCCTACCTTCCGCTGGACGCGGACCACCCGTGGGACCGGATCGCCTACATGCTGTCCGACGCGGGCGCGCGCACCGTCGTCACCGTGCGCGAACTCGCCGCGGAACTACCGGAGTCGGCAGCGATCACCTACCTGGTGCTCGACGACCCGGCCACCGCCGGCGCCCGAGCCGCCCAGGCGGACACCGATCCCGGGGTGGAGATCGCCCTCGACCGGGCCGCGTACGTCATCTACACCTCCGGGTCCACCGGCCGGCCCAAGGGCGTCGTCGTGACGCACGACGGCATCGGCAGCCTCGTCGCCACCGCGACCGACCGGATCGGCGTCACCGCCGACAGCAGGATCGTGCAGTTCGCCTCGGTCGGCTTCGACGTGACGGTGTGGGACCTCGTCATGGCGCTCTGCGTCGGCGGCCGGATCGTCCTCGTCCCCACCGAGCGCCGCGTCGCGGGCCCCGCGCTCACCGACTACATCGCGCGCCACCGCGCCACCCACATGATCCTGCCGCCGTCGCTCGTCTCGGCGCTGCCGCCGGAGTGCGAACTCCCCGCAGGCGCCGTCCTCGTGGTCGGCACCGAGGCGGTACCGGCCGAACTGATCGCCCGGTGGGAGGGCCGGGTCCGGGTCGTCGTCGCGTACGGGCTCACCGAGGCGAGCGTCAACTCCACGCTCTGGCCCGCCGACCCCGCGCGCCAGGGGCCCGCGCCCATCGGCCGACCCGACCCCAACACCCGTGCCTACGTGCTCGACACGGCGCTCCGCCCGGTCCCCGTCGGACGCGAGGGCGAGCTGTACGTGGCCGGGCGCGGCCTTGCGCGCGGCTATCACGGACGCCCGGGGCTGACCTCCGAGCGGTTCGTCGCCGATCCGTACGGTGAGCCGGGCGCCCGCATGTACCGCACCGGCGACCGGGTCCGCTGGGGCGCCGACGGCCACCTGGAGTTCCTCGGCCGCGCGGACGGCCAGATCAAGATCCGCGGCCACCGGATCGAGCCGGGCGAGGTCGAGAGCGCCTTCATGGCCTGCCCCGGCATCGCCCAGGCCGCGGTCCTCGCCCGCGAGGACCACCGGGGCGTCAAGCGCCTCGTCGCCTACCTCGTCGCCGAGGCGCGGGGCGAGGGCGCGGGCACGCCCGTCGCGGCCGCCCGCGCCCGCGTCGCCGAGGTACTGCCCGACCACATGGTCCCTTCGGCCGTGGTCGTCCTCGAAGGACCGCTCCCGCTGACCCCCAACGGCAAGCTCGACGCCAAGGCCCTGCCCGAGCCCCGGTGGACGGCCGCGACCGGCTCCGACACCCCGGACACCCCCGCCGAGACCGTGCTCGCCGCGCTCTTCGCCGACCTCCTCGGACTGCCGTCGGTCGGCGTCCACGACAGCTTCTTCGAACTCGGCGGCGACAGCATCGTCGCCATCCACCTGGTCAACCGCGCCCGCGAGGCCGGCCTCGCGTTCACCCCGCGCGAGGTGTTCCGGCACCGGACCGTGGCGGCGCTCGCCCGCACCGCGAGCGAGCGCACCGCGAGCGACGCTTTCGTGGGTGACGCCTCCATGAGTGGCACCGCTGCGATCGAAACCTCCACCGGCGGAAACTCCACCAGCGAAACCTTCACCAGCGGAACCTTCACCAGCGAAACCTCCGTCAGCGAACCCGCCGCGGGTGAACCGGTCTCAGCCGACCCGGTCGTGCGCGCGACCTCCGCGCGCACCCCTGAGGCGACGACCGGCCCCCGCCTCGGCGCGACCCCGACCCCGACCCTGACCTCGACCGCCGCCACCCCGCCCCGCCCGGAGCCCCTCGATCCCGACGCCCTCCCGGTCTCCCCGCTCCAGGAAGGATTCTTCTTCCACGCGCGGTACGACGGCCGGGCGGCGGACCTCTACCTCGTACAGGAACTCCTCGACCTCGCCGGACCCGTCGACGCGGAGCGCCTGCGCCGCTCCCTCCAACTCCTGCTCGACCGGCACCCGTTGCTGCGGGCCTCGTTCCACCAGCTGCCGGGCGGCGAGGTGGTCCAGCGGATCGCGGACCGCGCGACCCTGCCGTGGCGCGAGTTCGACACGGCTGCCACCGGGCTCGACGAGGTCCTGCGCGCCGACCGCGCCGAGTCGTTCGACCTCGACCGCCCGCCGCTCCTGCGCGCCGCCCTGGTCAGGGACGGGCGGCGGCAGCGGCTGCTGCTCACCCTGCACCACATCGTCGCCGACGGCTGGTCCGTCGCCGTCCTGCTGCGTGAACTGACCGCCGTCTACCGGGACATCGGCCTGGCGGACCCCGTCGCCCCGGAGCCGTACCTCTCCTGGCTCGCGAACCGAGACCGGGGCGCGGCGCGGGAGGCCTGGCGCCTGGCGCTCGACGGACTCGCCGGACCGACGCGGCTTCCCGGGCTGTCTCCGGCGGAAGGGGGTGCCGCCGTGCCCGAGCGCGTCGACACCCGGCTGCCGCGGGACCTCACCGACGGACTCACCGCCTACGCCCGCGCGCACGGGCTCACCCTGAGCACCGTGCTCCACGGTCTGTGGGGCCTCCTGCTCGGCGGGCTGAGCGGCAGCGGGGACGTCGTCTTCGGCACCACGGTGTCCGGGCGGACCACGGAGGTGGCGGGTCTCGAATCGGCCGTGGGCCTGTTCGTCAACACGGTCCCGGCACGGGTGACCCTGCGGGCCGAGGAGTCGCTCACCGACCTGCTGCGGAGGGTCCAGGACGAGCACGCCGCCCTCCTCGACCACCAGCACCTCGGCCTCGCCGAGATCCAGCGGACCGCGGGCGGCGGCGAACTCTTCGACACGCTGGTGGTGATCGAGAACCACGTGACCGGCGACCGGCGCACACGGGAGGAGCCCGAGGGGCCGCTCGTGACCGGCGCCGAGGTGTTCGACGCCGTCCACTACCCGCTCGCGCTCGTCGTCGAGCCCGGTGCCGAAGGCCTGCTGCTGCGGTTCAAGCACGACGCGGCCCGGCTCGACGGCGTGGCCGTGGCCGTCCTCGCCGGCCGCTTCGTGAGCCTCCTCCGGACCGTGGTCGCCGAACCGGCCCGCCTCGTGGGCCGCACCGACCTGCTGTCCGACCGCGAGCGGGAGCACCTCGCGCGGCTCGACGCCACGGCCCGCCCCGTGCCGGACGCGACGCTCGCCTCGCTCTTCGCCGCCCGGGCGGCGGAGACCCCGCACGCCCCCGCCGTCGTCTTCGAGGACACCACCCTCACCTACGCGGAACTCGACCGCCGAGCCGAGGCGTTGGCCGGTCGCCTGCGGGCGCGCGGCGCGGGTCCCGAGGAGTTCGTCGCCGTCGCCGTACCGCGCTCGGCCGAGCTGATGGTGGCGCTCCTCGGCGTCCTCAAGACCGGAGCCGCCTACCTGCCCGTGGACCTCGACTACCCGGCCGACCGGGTCGCCTTCATGCTCGCCGACTCGGGAGCGCGGACGGTCGTCACGACCGTGGAGGCGGCCGGGCGTCTGCCCGCCGCCGTGCCGGGCCTGGCACATCTCGTCGTCGATGAGGAGGAAGGCACCGGGGGAGACGGCCCGCGCGGCCGGGAGACGGCGGCGCCGCTCCAAGCGGCCGACCCCGACCACACCGCAGGCCCCGACCAGGCCGCCGGCCCCGTCCACCTGGCCGGCCCCGACCACACCGCCGACCCCGACCACCCCGCCTACCTCATCTACACCTCCGGCTCCACCGGCCGCCCCAAGGGCGTCGCCGTCACCCATCGGGCCGTGGTGAACCGGCTCGCCTGGATGCAGGGCGCGTACGGGCTGACCGCGGACGACCGGGTGCTCCAGAAGACCCCGTCCAGTTTCGACGTGTCGGTGTGGGAGTTCTTCTGGGCGCTGGCCGAGGGCGCGACCGTGGTCCTCGCCCGTCCCGACGGGCACCGCGACCCGGCCTATCTGGCCCGTCTGATCCGCGAACGGCGCGTCACGACGGCCCACTTCGTGCCGTCGATGCTGGCCGCGTTCGTCGGGGTCATGGAGACCGACCACGGGACCCCGGACTGGGCGGCGAGTCTGCGCCGGGTGTTCTGCAGCGGCGAGGCGCTGACCGGCGCCGACGCGCGGCGCTGGTGGGAGCTCACCTCCCGCTCGGGCCGGGCGCCCGTACCGCTGCACAACCTCTACGGGCCGACCGAGGCGGCCGTCGACGTGACGTACTTCCCGTACGAGGGCGGCGACGAGCCGGCGGTGCCCATCGGGCGGCCCGTGTGGAACACCAGGCTGCACGTCCTGGACCCGTTCCTGCGGCCGGTGCCGGACGGCGTGCCGGGGGAGTTGTACCTCGCGGGCGTCCAGCTGGCCCGGGGCTACCACGACCGGCCCGGGCTGACCGCCGAGCGGTTCGTGGCGGACCCGTTCGGGGCGCCGGGGGAGCGGCTGTACCGCACCGGGGACCTGGTGAAGCGCCGTGCGGACGGGGTCGTCGAGTACCTCGGCCGTACCGACCGCCAGGTGAAGATCCGGGGCAACCGCGTCGAGCCGGGCGAGACGGAGACGGCCCTCGCGGCGCTTCCCGGCGTCGCCCGCGCGGCCGTGACCGTGCGCGACGGCGCCCTCGTCGGGTACGCGGTGCCCGCACCGGGCGCGGTCCTCGACAGCGGGACGCTGCACGCGGCGCTCGCGGACGCGCTGCCCGCCCCGATGGTGCCGGGCGCGATCGTCCTCCTCGCCGAACTGCCCCTGACGCCCAGCGGAAAGCTGGACGGGAACGCCCTGCCCGCTCCCGAGCTCGCGCCCCGCACGGGCGGACGGGCCCCGCGTGACGAGCGCGAGCGTGCCCTGTGCGAGATCTTCGCCGACGTCCTGGGGGTGCGGGGGATCGGCGCGGACGAGGACTTCTTCGTCCTCGGCGGCGACAGCCTCGGCTCGATCGTGGTCGCCACGCGGGCACGGGAGCGGGGGATGGAGCTCAGCCCGCGCGACGTGTTCGTGTGCCGTACTCCCGCCGCGCTCGCCGAGGCGGTCGGGAGGGCGGCGCCGGACGAGGCGTCGCCCACGCGGTCCGAGGCGCCGGTGGGGTCGGACGGCGTGACCGTCGCCGCCGGTGAGGCCGGGCAGGCCGCGGCCGCGCTCCAGGCCGTGCTGGCCCTCCAGCGGGAGTCGGGCGCCGCCGTGGACCCCGCTCTGACGGCGCTCCTCGACCGGTTGACGGTCGCCGCGCCCCCGGCCGCCGCGCCCCCGGCCGCCGCGCCCCCGGCCGGCGTGCTCCCGGAGACCGCATCCCCGGAGACCGCGCCCCCGGAGATCGCGGAGCCCGCCCCGCTGGGCGGCCTCGTCCTCACCCCGGAGGAGGCGGAGCGGGTGCGCGCCGCCGCCGGCCGCCCGGTCGCCGACGTGTGGCCGTTGTCCCCGCTCCAGGAGGGCATGTACTTCCACGCCACCTACGACGCGGGAGAGGCGCTCGACGTCTACCAGTCGCAGGAGACGCTGGACTTCGACCGACGGGTCGACGCCGACCGGCTGCGGGCCGCCTGCCGGACGCTCCTCGACCGGAACGCCGGTCTGCGCGCGGGCTTCACCAGCGGCGGACTGCCGCGCCCGGTGCAGTTCATCGCCGACGGAGCCGAGATCCCGCTCGTGGAGGTGGACCTGTCGGGGCTGCCCGCCGACGTCCGGGAGGCCCGGACGGAGGAGCTGCTCGCCGCCGACCGCAGGCAGCGCTTCGACCTGTCCTCGGCGCCGCTGTGCCGCCTGCTCCTCATCCGCCTCGGCGACGGCAGGGACCGGCTGGTCGTCACCCATCACCTGATCCTGTGGGACGGCTGGTCCGCGTGGCTGCTGCTGGAGGAGCTGTTCACGCTGTACGAGCGGGGCGGCGACGGCACCGGACTGCCGCTGCCCGGCTCGTACCGCGACTACCTGGCGTGGCTCGACGCCCAGGACACCGAGGCCGCCCTGGGGGCGTGGCGCGAGGCCCTCGCAGGGCTCGACGAGCCGACCCTGGTGGCGCCGTCCGGCCGTGACGCGGGCCCGGTCATCCCGGTGGACTTCGACGCCCACCTGTCCCGGGAGAGCAGCGACCGGCTGCGCGCCCTCGCCCGGCGACACGGGCTGACCCTGAACACCGTCCTGAACGCGGCCTGGGGCCTGGTCCTGTCGGCGATGACGGGCCGCGGCGACGTCGCGTTCGGCACGGCCGTCGCGGGACGGCCCGCGGACGTGCCGCGGGTGGCCGGCATCATCGGCATGTTCCTCAACACGATCCCGGCCCGGGTCGCCCTCGCCCCGGACGAGCCGCTGCTCGACCTGCTGCGCCGGATGCAGTCCGAGCGCGCGGCCGTCATGCCGTACGAGCACGTGGGTCTCGGGACCCTCCAGCAGGAGACCGGCCACCGCCGCCTGTTCGACACCCTGTTCGTCCTGCGCTCCGCCGACGGAGAGGACCGGGCGGCGGCGCTCCGGGAGCGGCACGGCATCACCGGCGTGTCCAACGTCGACGGCACGCACTTCCCGCTCACCCTCATCGTCACCCCCGGCGCCCGGCTGCGGGTGACGCTCGCGGCACGGCCCGACCTGTTCGGCGCGGCGGAGGCCACCACCGTCCTCGCCCGGTTCACGACGGTCCTCGACCGCCTCGGCGCGGCCCTCGACGGCCCGGACGCGAGTGCCGCGCGGACCGCCGGCGTGGACCTGCTCCTGCCGGCGGAGCGCGCCGCGCTGCTCGCCGCCCGGGAGACGAGCCGCGAGCCGGTGCCGGACGAGACCGTCGCCGACATGCTCGCGGCGCAGGCCGCCCGTACCCCCGACGCGGTGGCACTGGTCTTCGGCGACCGCTCCCTCACGTACGCCGCGCTCGACGCACGCGTCGACCGCCTCGCCCGGCTGCTGCTCTCGCGCGGCGCGGGGCCCGAGAAGGTGGTGGCGCTCGCGCTGCCCCGGTCCATCGAGACGGTCGTCGCACTGTTCGCCGTGCTGCGGACGGGCGCCGCCTACCTGCCGCTCGACCTCGACCACCCGGCCGACCGGCTGCGGATGATGGCCACGGACACCGGACCCCTGTGCCTGGTGTCCACGACCGCCGTCGCCCCCGCCCTGCGCGGCGAGGGAGGGCCGGTCGCCCCCGAACTGCTCCTCGACGAGCCGTCCGTGGCCGCCGAACTGGCCGCCCTGCCCGGCGGTCCGATCACCGACGCCGAGCGCCCCGCGTTCGCCCGCGGCGTGCCGGACCGCCTGGAGCACCCCGCGTACGTCATCTACACCTCGGGCTCCACCGGCCGCCCCAAGGGCGTCGTCACCCCCTACCGGGGTCTGACGAACATGCAGCTCAACCACCAGAAGGAGGTCTTCGACCCGGCCATCGCCTCGGCCGGCGGCCGGCGGCTCCGCATCGCGCACACCGTCTCCTTCGCCTTCGACATGTCGTGGGAGGAGCTGCTCTGGCTCGTCGAGGGCCACGAGGTCCACGTCTGCGACGAGGAACTCCGCCGCGACGCCGAGGCCCTGGTGGCGTACTGCGACGAGCACCGCGTCGACGTCGTCAACGTGACGCCGACCTACGCCCAACTGCTCATCGAGGAGGGCCTGCTCGACCGGGACGGGACCACGGGCACCCACCGGCCCGCGCTCGTCCTGCTCGGCGGCGAAGCCGTCTCCGACACCGTGTGGACGCGACTGCGCCGCACCGACGGCACGTACGGGTACAACCTCTACGGCCCCACCGAGTACACGATCAACACGCTCGGCGGGTCCACCGCCGACAGCGCGACGCCGACCGTCGGCAGGCCCATCCGCAACACCCGCGCCCACGTCCTCGACGCGATGCTGCGGCCCGTCCCGCCGGGTTGCCCCGGCGAGCTGTACATCGCCGGCACCGGCCTGGCCCGCGGCTACCACGACCGGCCGGGCCTGACGGCCGAACGTTTCGTCGCCGACCCGTTCGGCGAGCCCGGCGAGCGCATGTACCGCACGGGCGACCTCGTGCGGCAGCGGCCCGACGGCCTCCTCGACTTCCTCGGCCGCACCGACGACCAGGTCAAGATCCGCGGCTACCGCGTCGAACTCGGCGAGATCGCCTCGGCCCTGTCCGCCCATCCCGACGTCGCCCACGCCGCCGTCGTCGTCCACGAGAGCGTGGGCACGAAGCGCCTGGTCGGGTACGTCGTACGGGAGGACGCCGCCGCGCGTGACGACGCCGCACCGGACGAGGAGGAGTCGCTCCGGCGGCTGCGCGACCACCTCAGGACCCTGCTGCCCGACTACATGGTCCCGGCCGCCCTCGTCACCGTGGACACCCTGCCGCTGACCGTCAACGGCAAGCTCGACGTGAAGGCCCTGCCCGCCCCGGACCCGACCGGCACGGGCACGAGCCGCGCCCCCCGCACACCGCGGGAGGAGACGCTGTGCGCGCTGTTCGCCGAGGTGCTCGGCCTCGCCGCGGGCAGCGTCGGCATCGACGGCGACTTCTTCGAGCTCGGGGGGCACTCGCTCCTCGCCACCCGGCTCGTCAGCCGGGCCCGCACCGCGCTCGACACCGAACTGGTGATCCGCGACCTGTTCGAGGCGCCCACCGTCGCCGGGCTGCTGGAGCGCGCGGCGGCCTCGCGGCGCGCCGCGCGCCCGGCGGTGACCGCCCTGGCGGCGGCCGAACGCCCCCACGAACTGCCGCTGTCCCACGCCCAGCAGCGGCTGTGGGTCGTCCAGCAGATCGAGTGCACCTCGGCCGCGTACAACTTCCCGCTGGTCCTGCGGCTGCGCGGACCCTTCGACGGGGAGGCGTGGGGCGCCGCCCTCGCCGACGTGACCGACCGGCACGAGGCGCTGCGCACCCTCGTCGCCGAGCGCGACGGCCGGACGTACCAGCGGATCCTGCCCGCCGGATCGGCCCGCCCGGTGGTGGAGCGCCTGCGCGCCGCCGAGGACGAGCTGCCCGGCATCGTCGACGCGGCCGTGACCCGGCCGTTCGACCTCGCCCGTGAACTGCCGCTCCGCGCCACGACCGTCCGACTCGCCGACGACGACCACGTGGTCGTGCTGCTGCTCCACCACATCACGACCGACGAGTGGTCCGACCGCCCGTTCCTGCGGGACCTCACCACCGCCTACACGGCCCGCACCGGCGGCGCGGCCCCCGACTGGGAGCCGCTGCCCGTCCAGTACGCCGACTACGCTCTCTGGCAGCAGCGGCTGCTCGGCGACCCGGCCGACGGGGACAGCCTCGCCGCACGGCAGCTCGACCACTGGCGTACGGTCCTGGCCGGCGCTCCCGAGGAACTGGAGCTGCCCGCCGACCGGCCGCGGCCGGCCCGCCCGGCGTTCACCGGGGACGACGTCGACATCGCCTTCGACGGCGCGGTCCACGAGGGCCTCAGGCGGCTCGCCCGCGAGACGGGCGCCAGCATGTTCATGGTGGCGCACGCGGCCGTGGCCGCGCTGCTCCACCGGCTCGGCGCGGGCACGGACATCCCGCTCGGCGCGCCCATCGCCGGCCGGGGCGACGAGTCGCTCGACGAGCTCGTCGGCTTCTTCGTCAACACGCTCGTGCTGCGCACCGACCTCGCCGGCGACCCCACCTTCACCGAGCTGCTCGGCCGGGTGCGGGAGACCGACCTGGCCGCGTTCTCGCACGCCGACGTGCCGTTCGAGGCCGTCGTGGAGGCGCTCAACCCGACCCGCTCCCTCGCGCGCAACCCGCTGTTCCAGGTGATGGTCGGCCACCACGTCCGCACCGGCGACGAGCTGCGACTGCCGGGACTCCAGGCCCGGTACCTGCCCTTCCGGACCGGCTCGGCCAAGTTCGACCTCGTGTTCAGCTTCACGGAGCGCGTCCACGCCGACGGCGGCGCGGGCTCCCTCGGCTGCCGCCTGGAGTTCGCCACCGAACTCTTCGACCGGACGACCGCGGAACTCATCGGCGAACGCCTCCGCAGGCTGGTCACGGCGCTCGTCGAGGCCCCCGACCAGCCGCTGTCCCGGGCCGCCCTCCTCACCGCCGACGAGCACCACCTCGTCCTGGAGGGCTTCAACGGCCCGCCCCGCGCCGTCGACGAGGAGACCTTCCCCGCGCTGTTCGCCCGCCGGGTCGCCGAGCGCCCGGACGCCGTCGCCGTCGTCGAGCGGTCCCGCTCGGTCACGTACGCCGGGCTCGACGCCCGCGCCGACCGCATCGCCCGCCTGCTCGCCGCCCACGGCGTCGGCGCGGAGAGCGTCGTCGGCGTGGCCGTCCCGCGGTCGGTGGACACCGTCGCCACCGTGCTCGCCGCACTGAGGCTCGGTGCCGCGTTCCTGCCGCTCGACCTCGTCCACCCCGGCGACCGCCTCGCCTACATGATCGAGGACTCGGGCGCGGCCGTCGTGGTCGGCACGGAACCGGTCGCCGGCAAGATCCCCGACGTGCCGGGCGTGCCCGTGCTCCTGCTCGACGCGCCGGACACCGCGGCCGGTCCGAACGCACCGCGCGACGCACGAGCCGACGCGCCGGCCGCCGGACCGGTCGGCCTCGACCAGGCCGCGTACGTGATCTACACCTCGGGATCGACCGGCCGCCCGAAGGGAGTCGTCGTCCCGCACGAGGGCATCGCCAGCCTGGTCGCCACCGCCGTCGACCGGATGGGGCTGCGGGACGACAGCCACGTCCTCCAGTTCGCGTCCGTCGGCTTCGACGTGTTCGTCTTCGAACTGGCCATGGCCCTCTGCCACGGCGGCCGGCTCGTCCTGATCACCGACGAGGCCAGGGTCGCCGGACCGGCGCTCACCGACTTCCTCGCGGACCAGCGGATCACCCACATGATCCTGCCGCCGTCGCTGGTGTCGGCCCTGCCCCCGGGCTGCGCGCTCCCCGACGGCTCGACCGTCCTGGTCGGCACCGAGACCGTGCCGCCGGACCTCTTCGAACGGTTCGGCGCCACGGCGCACCTGATCTGCGCGTACGGGCTCACCGAGGCGACCGTCAACTCGACGCTGTGGCCCGCCCGCGAACACGGCGGCCGGGCCCCCGGCCGGGTCCCGATCGGCCGTCCCGACCCCAACACCCGCTGCTACGTCCTCGACGAGCACCTGCGGCCCGTGCCGCCCGGCGTCGTCGGCGAGCTGTACGTGGCCGGCCGCGGTCTCGCCCGCGGCTACCTCGGGCAGCCGGGGCTCAGCGCGGAGCGGTTCGTCGCCGACCCGTTCGGCGCGCCCGGCGGCCGGATGTACCGCACCGGCGACCGCGCCCGCTGGCGCGCCGACGGGAACCTCGACTTCCTCGGCCGCGTCGACACCCAGGTGAAGATCCGCGGCTTCCGCATCGAACTGGGCGAGATCGAGGCCGCCCTGGCGGGCCACCCGTCGGTCGCACAGGCCGCCGTCCTGCCCGACCGCGACGGCGACATCGTCCGCCTCGTCGGCTACGCCGTCCCCGAGGCGGGACGGGGCGCGCCACGCGAGCTCGACCCGGCGGAACTGCGCGCCCACGTCGCCGGGCGGCTGCCCGAGTACATGGTCCCCGCCCTCGTCGTCCCCCTGGACGGCCCGCTGCCGCTGACCCCCAACGGCAAACTGGACCGCAGGGCGCTGCCCGCGCCGGACTGGTCGGGCATGACCGGCGACGCGCGCCCGGCCACGGCGACGCAGGCCCGGATCGCCGGCCTGTTCCGCGAGATCCTCCGCCTCGACGACGTCGGCGTCCACGACGGCTTCTTCGCGCTCGGCGGCCACTCGATGGCCGCGATGCGGCTCCTCGGCCGGATCAGGACCGAGTTCGGCGTCGAACTGACCCTCCGGGACGTCTTCGACGCGCTCACCGTCGCCGGCATCGCCGGAAAGCTCGACGGCGCCGCCGCCGCACGTCCCGCCCTGCGGCCCGGAACCGACGTGACCGACGCGACCGAGTCGGCCTACGCGGCCGACGGGGACGGCGTCCGCCCTGCGGCCCCCGTACAGCAGGGCCAGTGGCAGGCGTACCGGCGCGCGCCCGGCTTCGACCACGCGCTGGTCCTCCGCTCGCCCGGCGGGCTCGACGCCCGGGCCCTCGCGGCGGCGCTCACCGACGTGACGGACCGCCACGAACCGCTGCGCACGGCCTTCGGCGAGCGCGCCGGCAGGGCGGTCCTGCGGCCCGTCGCCGCCCCGGCGCTCGCCGTGGAGGACTGCGCGGACCTCGACGCCCGGGTGGCCGAACTGGCCGCGGGGACACCGGACCCGGAGCACGAGGCGCCGCTGCGCGTCCGGCTGCTCACCGGCGCCGACGGGACCCAGGCGGTGCTGCTGACCGCCCACTACCTCGCCGTGGACGAATGGTCGGTGGTCCCGCTGCTCCGCGACCTCACCACGGCCTACGCCGCACGCGCAGCCGGCCGGGCCCCCGCCCTGCCGCCGCTCCCGGTGACGTACGCCGACTACGCCCGCTGGGCCCACGAGGTCCTCGGCGACCCCGCCGACCCGGAAAGCCGCGGCGGGCGCCAACTCGCCTACTGGCGGCGGACGCTGAAGGACGCGCCGCGCGAACTCCCGCTGCCCGCCGACGCCCCGGCCCCGGAGGTCGGCGCCGGCGGGGCACGCCGGGAGGCCGGACACGTCGGGTTCGTCCTCGACGAGGACCTGCACGCGGCCGTGGACCGGCTGGCCCGGGCCACCGGCACCAGCATGTTCATGGTCCTCCACGCGGCCCTCGCCGCCCTCCTCACCGCCCACGGGGCCGGCACCGACCTGCCCGTCGGCACGATGGTCGCCGGGCGCACCGACGAACGGCTCGCCGATCTCGTCGGCTGCTTCCTCAACACCGTCCTGCTGCGGACCGACACGGCGGGCGACCCGACGTTCACGGAACTCCTCGGCCGTGTACGGGAGACCACGCTCGGCGCCCTCGACCGGCAGGACGTCCCCTTCGACGAGGTCGTCCGGGCGGCAGGGTTGCGGCCCGGGGGACCCCAGGTCATGGTGATCCACCACGAACAGGCGGACCTCGGCCCGCTGGAGGGCGGTGTGGGCACCCTCCAGGCCGTTCCGACCGGCGCTGCACGGGCGGAGCTCACGCTGAGCTTCCACGAGCCGCGCGGCGAAGGCGCCGTGCACTGCGCCCTGATCCACGCGACCGGGCGGCTCGGCGCGGCGAAGGCCCGCCGGCTCGCCGACGAACTCCAGGCCCTGCTGCGCACGGTGGCGGCCGATCCCGGACAGCCGCTCTCCGCGCTGTTCCCCGTCCCATCCACGAGGAGTGACCACGCATGACGACCAACCCCTTCGAAGACCCCCAGGGCCGCTTCCTCGTCCTGGTCAACGAGGAGAACCAGCACTCGCTGTGGCCGTCCTTCGCCGCCGTCCCCGCCGGCTGGCGGACCGTCTTCGGCGAGGGCACCCGCGAAGCCTGCCTGGCCTACGTCGAGTCCCACTGGACCGACCTCCGCCCCGCGAGCCTCGCCGCCCGGCAGACCTGACCCGCCTCCCACACACCCGACGGCCGCCCGCAGGGGGATTCCTCCCCGCGGGCGGCCGCGTGCGTGTCCGGCCGGGCGAAGGACCCCCGGGGCGTCTTGCCGACCAGGCGAGGCGTCGGATCGCAGGAGGTAGAGCCGGTGTAGATCGGGAGTAGAACGCGGCTTCGGAGGATGGAGGGGAGAAGGCTGAATCGGGGCAGTCGGACCCACCGATGGCGGATGGGTTCCGAGTGGCCGGAGTGGAACGCGAAGGAGACTCCAGGATGCTCTCACCGGAGAAGAATCGGCTGCTGACCCAGGTGGGTGCCGGTACGCCCATGGGTGAACTGCTGCGCAGGTACTGGCATCCGATCGCCCCCGCCATGGAACTCCGCGAGCGGCGGGTCAAGCCGGTCAGGCTGCTGGGGGAGGACCTGGTCCTGTTCCGCAAACCGGATGGGGGGCACGGGCTGATCTCCCGGTACTGCCCGCACCGGAGGACCGATCTCAGTACGGGGTGGGTGGACGGGGACTTGATGCGGTGCGCCTACCACGGGTGGGCGTTCGACTCCGAGGGGCGGTGCGTGGAGCAGCCGTTCGAGGAGGCCGGGCCGGCCGGCGGGTTCCACGGGAAGGCCGGGGTGACGTCCTACCCGACCGCGACCCTCGGCGGGCTGGTGTGGGCGTACCTGGGCCCGGGGCCCGCGCCGCTGCTGCCGGACTTCGAGACGTTCAGCTGGGAGCACGGCTTCGTGGAGCTGATCCTCACCGAGCTACCGTGCAACTGGTTCCAGTGCCACGAGAACGGCATGGACCCGGTCCACTTCGAGTGGCTGCACTCGAACGGCAACGCGGTGCGGCTCGACCCCGACGCTCCCGTCTACGCACCCCGGCACACGGCGATCGACTTCCTGGAGTTCGAGCACGGCTTCGTCAACGGCCGCGAGGTCGAGACCGAGAACGCGCCGGAGGGGGCCTTCGCCCGGTCCAGCAGCACGGCCGACGGCGGGATCCTCTGCCTGTGGCCGTACACCCTCGCCTCGGGCAACACGGTCGAGTTCCGGGTGCCGGTCGACGACCACCGGACCCTCAACATCACCTGGCAGTACTCGGTGCTCCCCGACGACGTCGCCATCGGCGTGCCGGAATCGGAGGAGGTGCCGTACTGGTACGGCCCGCTCACCGAACCGGGGAGCGACCGGATCATCACGTCGCACACCGGCAACCAGGACTTCGCGGTCTGGATCGGCCAGGGCACCGTCACCGACCGGAGCACCGAGCACCTGGGACGCAGCGACAAGGGCATCACCCTGCTGCGGCGCAGGTACCTGGAGGCGATCGAGCAGGTCGCCAAGGGCGAGGACCCGCCGGGCACGGTGCGCGACCCGGCGGCGAACGTGCGGATCCAGCTCCCGCTCCCGCGGAAGTTCATCTACACCGAGGGCGTCCCCCGCGAGGTGTTCGAGGAGAAGCTCGCCGCTCGGAAGAAGAGCGGACTGTTCGGCATCGGTGGCTTCCTGGCGGTCCAGGCCGGACGGCCGGATCACCTCCAGGCGATGTACGAGGCGGCCGCCGGCATCGTGGACGGATAGGCCCTCGGCTCCCGCGGAGCCGGCCGGCCGGTGCCCCCTTGCCGGCGGCTCCGGACGGGGCGGCCGCGGTGAGCGCCGCTCGGTCCGGGCCACCAGCGAGGTCACGGTCCGGGCCGGGTGGCGGGCCAGCCGGGTGGCCGCGGCGCGGAGGGCCAGCGGGAGGTGGCCGCAGGCGGCGGCCAGCGACTGCACCGCGTGCGGCTCGGCGAGGGCCCGGGAGGCCCCGATCACCGAGGCGATCAGCGCGGTGGAGTCGCCGGCCGCCAGCGGTTCGAGCCGGACTGCGGCGGTGACGCCGAGCGCCGGGTGCTCGCGCGCCGTGAGCAGCACCGCACTGCCGGACGCGTTGGGGAGCAGCGGGGCGATCTGTCCGGGGTCGCCGACGTCGTCGAGGACGACCAGGACCCGGCGGTCGGCCAGCAGGCTCCGGTAGAGGGCGGCACGTTCGGGGGTTCCGCCGGGCAGCCGGCCGGGGGGCACGCCGAGGGCCTCCAGGAAGCCGGCGAGGATCTCGTGGGCGCGCACCGGCGTGTCGGAGGACGCGCCGAGCGCGGCCCACAGCTGGCCGTCGGGGAAGTGCCCGCTGACCGCGCGCGCCACGGCGGCGGCCACCGTGGTCTTTCCGGTGCCGCCCGCCCCGGTCACCAGACCCACGGCGTGGCTGTGCTCGGTCAGGGCCGAGGAGAGCCGTGCCGTCTCCGTGGTTCGGCCGACGAAGTCCGGCGTGAGCGGCGGGATCTGGCGGGGGACGGGTCGGGACGTGGCCGGCGGGGGAGTGAGCCGGACGGCCGGGCCGGCGGTCCGTCCGGCGGGCGCCGGGTCCTGGCCGTTGAGGATCGCGTGGTGGACCTCGGACAGATGGGTGCCCGGGTCGATGCCCAGCTCCTCGGCCAGCCTGCGGCGCATACGCCGGTACACCCGGAGCGCGTCGGCCTGCATGCCGCAGCGGTACAGGGTGGTCATCCAGGCCGCGTGCAGGTCCTCCGCGAACGGGGCCTCCTGGCAGCTGGCCGAGAGCTCGGCCAGCAGCGAGGCGTGGTTCCCCAGGGCCAGCTCGCACTCGTACCAGGCCAGCAGGGCGGCTTCCCGCTGCTGGGCCAGCGACTCGCGCCGGCCGTGGCACAGCGGCCCGGGGAGCCCGGCGAGGGCGGTGCCGCCGCCCCACAGGCCGAGTGCGGTGGCGAGCCGCTCGGCGTCCGCGCGGTCGTCGCCGGTGGGTCGGGCGGCGGTCAGTTCGCCGAACTCCAGGGCGTCGACCGCCGACCTCGGGACGTCCAGCGCGTACCCCGCGCCCGAGCGGACGATCAGCCCGGGGCCCAGGCCCTTGCGCAGCCGCAGGACGTAGTTGGCGACCATGGAGACCGCGCTGGGCGGCGGCCGTTCGCCGAACAGCCCGTCGACGAGCTCTGCCGTGCCGACGGGGGTGCCGGCCCGCAGGGCGAGTGCCGCCAGCACCGCCGCCTGCTGGGGCGGAATCCGCGGCAGCCGGGTCTGCGGGGTGCCCTCGCGCAGGATGGCCGGGGCACCGAGAAGTACGAACCTGAACACTGTGTCCCTCCACGGGTTCCCGGCCGTTCCTGCGGAACGTGGTGGTGCTGCTGCGGCCCCGTCAGGCCTGCTGGAGCTCCGACTCGCGCGCGGTGACGTCCGAAGCCGGGTCCTCCCGCTTCGGGCGTCCCTGCAGCCGGTTGAGGATCGGGCCGGTCGAGAGCGTGGTCAGGACCGCCATCGCGACCAAGAGGCTGTACGAGGAGTCGTTCAGCAGGCCCGCCTGGCGTCCGGCGGAGAGCACGATCAGTTCGGTGAGGCCGCGGGTGTTCATCAGGGCGCCCAGGACGGCGGCCTCACGCGGCCGCAGGCCGGACAAGCGGGCCGCCACCATGGTGCCGGCCACCTTTCCCACCACCGCGATCGCCAGCAGCACCAGCAGCTGCACCAGTTGGGTGGCGCGGAGGACGGAGAGGTCGACCTGCCAGCCGGCCACCACGAAGTACACCGGCATCAGCAGGCCCAGGCCGAGTCCCTCGGCGCTCTCCCGGACCGGTTTCAGCGCGCGCTCCCCCTCCGGGCCGCGGAGGCCGGACAGGACGATGCCGAAGAGGAAGGCACCGAGGACGAAGTGCAGGCCCATCCACTCGGTGGCGGCGGCGGAGGCCAGGAGACCGGCCAGGGCGACGACCGGGTTCAGCCGGCCGCCGCGCTTCTCCACCAGGCGGCGCAGCAGCGGTGTGCAGGCGGCCATCACGGCAACGTACGGAAGCAGCCAGATCAGGCGCCACGGCTGGTGGCCGCCCGCGCCGAGGGCCAGCACACCGGCCAGCAGCACCCAGGCCAGCAGGTCGCAGAAGGCCGCTCCGGCCAGGGCCAGCCGGCCCAGGGAGTGGCGGGTCATGCCACGGTCGTCCAGGATCCGGGCGAGCACCGGGAAGGCCGTGACCGAGAGGGCGAGCCCCATGAAGAGGCGGGCTCCGAGCGGGGTGGCGTCCGGTGTCGCGGTGTCCCACCAGGTGCCGAGGGACGTCCCCAGGACGAACGGCAGGACGATCGAGCCGAGCCCGATGCCGATGGCGGCCCGCCGGGGCGCGTGGTCGCCGCCGCGTCGGAACTCCAGGCCGGTGACGAACATGAAGAGGATGATCCCCAGGTTCGCGAACGAGACGAGGAAGCCGCGCACCTCCCCGGGGAAGAGCGTGCTCGCGAGAGAGCCGTGCAGCAGGGTGGGACCGAGCAGGATCCCCATGACGACCTCGCCGATGACCGCGGGCTGGCCGAACCGGCGGGCGAGCGCGCCCGCCGCTCGGGCCAGGACCGCGATCAGGGCCAGGTCGAGCAGGAGGATGACGATGGTGTCGCTGGCCATGCGTTCCGACCTTCCACGTACGCGTCGGCGGCCG
>NZ_JBHJQI010000044.1:0-58827 GCF_042262805.1 Streptomyces sp. NPDC056361 | reverse complement strand
ACCCGCACCGGGTGCCGCCCTCCGCCGCATGCGTACGGGGTCAGTCCGCGACCGGGACCGGCTCCGCCTCGGCGGAGGCGGCCCGCTGCGCCGCCGCCTTCTTGGCGCGGTTCTTGACGACCAGCATCGAGGCGATGCCGATCAGCACGGCGAGCACCAGGCCGAGCCAGGAGAAGCGCTTGAGCCAGGCCTCGGCGACGACGCCGACCGAGTAGATGACGGCCGTGGTGCCGCCGGCCCACAGGATGCCGCCGAAGACGTTGGCGATGAGGAACTTCCAGTACGGCATGTGCAGGACGCCGGCGAGCGGTCCGGCGAAGATGCGCAGCAGGGCGATGAAGCGGCCGAAGAAGACCGCCCACATGCCCCACTTCTGGAAGGACTGCTCGGCGAGCCCGATGTTGGCCTCGCTGAAGTGCTTGGGGAACTTCTTCCCGAGCCAGGCGAGCAGCGGTCGACCGCCCTTGCGGCCGATGGCGTAGCCGATCGAGTCGCCGATGATCGCGCCGGCGGTGGCGCAGGCGCCGAGGACGTAGGGGTTGATCTCGCCGTGCTGAGAGGCGAGCAGTGCCGAGCTCACGAGCACGATCTCGCCGGGCAGCGGGATGCCCAGGCTCTCCAGGCCGATCACCACGCCCACCAGCGCGTAGATCGCGACCGCCGGGATCGTCTCCAGCCATTCCTGCACGTGCAACGCGGTTCCTCCCGTGTCGGCCGCCCGGCGTGCACCGCGTCGGGCACGCCTGAGCAGCCTAGCCGGTCAGGACGGACCGACCTCGACGGCGAGGGTGAGGGCTGGGTCACCCGAGGACGCGCCGACGCGGAGCCGTCACCGGCCGGTGAGCGCGCTACGCGTGACGGGATGTCCGGTTGCGGGGCGGTGGTCCGGAACACGGCCGCCCCCGCACCCGAAGGGGTGTGGGGGCGGCGCGGGGTGTGCCGGGTCAGGCGTTCGGGCGCAGGGTCCACACGACGGTCATCTCGCCGGTGACGGCGCCGTCCTCGCGGGTGATGTCGATGCGCACGGGGAACTCCGGGCGCTGTCCGGCGTCGAGTTCGGCGACGACCTCGGCGGCGGGGCGGCCGAGGGTAGCGGTGGCCGTGACGACGCCCATGGCCAGCTTCTTGTAGCCGATCTCGGCCTTGACGGCGAGCGGGACGGCACGGCTCAGCTGGTCGCCGAAGGCGGCGAGCACGATGGCGCCGCTGGCGGACTCGGCCAGGGTGAACATCGCTCCGGCGTGCGGACCGCCGACGTGGTTGTGGTAGGCGGGCTGGTCCGGCAGGCGCACGACGGCGCGCTCGGCGGTGGTCTCCAGGAACTCCAGGTTGAGGGTTCCGGCCATGGGAACCGTCGCGGCGAGCATCTCGCCGACGGTCATCTGGTCTGCGCTCATGACCGGTGATGTTACCCACGAGTAGCAGCGTTGGCCATCCCTCTCGTGGTCCGGCCGCCCCCGCACCTCTATGGTTACTGGCCATGTGGCCAGGACAGCAGCCGCCCGGGGGCGAGCAGAACCCGCAGGACCAGAGTCAGAACCCCTACCAGCAGTCGGGGTACCAGCAGCCCAACCCGTACCAGCAGCCGCCGACGCAGCCCGGCTACCCGCAGCAGCCGCCGCCGACGCAGCCGGGATACCCGCAGCAGCCGGGGTACCCGCAGCAGGGATACGCCCAGCAGCCCGGCTACGGGCAGCCGAACCCGTACCAGCAGCCGACGGTGCCGCAGCAGTACGCGGTACCGGGCCCGGGACAGCCCGGCGGCCCCGGTGACGGGAAGAAGAAGCAGACGACGATCGTGGCGATCGTCGCCGCGACGGCGGTGGTCGTCGCCGCCGGCGTCACCGGCTACCTGGTGCTCGGCAAGGACGACGACAAGAAGCCGAACGCCGACGACCTGAAGCCGCCCGTGACGACCAGCGCCCCGACGGACCCGACGGCCGCGCCCAGCACCTCGCCGTCGATCGAGAACCCGCGCGACGGCGCCGCCCAGCAGCCGACGATCCCGGGCTGGAAGGTCGTCTACAACCCCAAGTACGGCACCCTCTTCGACGTACCGCCCGAGTGGGAGGTGCTGAAGCCGGGGATGATCACGTACTTCGACGACGAGAAGAAGCACGACGGCACCCCGCTCGTCACCATGTCCAGCCCCACGCGCTACAAGAGCAAGTGGTGCACCTACGACACCGACAAGAACGGCACCGAGGAGACCTGGGGCCTGAGCACCGCCGGCACCAAGGGCGGCCAGGGTGCGAAGAGCACCGCCGACGCGGCGCGCAGCGAGGCGGGGACGTGGGTGTGGGGCGGTTACGCGCAGCACATGCCGCAGAGCACCATCAAGATCACCAAGCCCGTGGCGTACACCACCAAGTCCGGTCTCACCGGGCACATGGCGACGGCCGTGGCACCGAACGTCAAGAAGCGCAACAAGTGCGAGTCGGACGGCAAGTCGATCGCCTTCACGTTCAAGAACGCGGCGGGCGACTTCACCACCTGGGTCCTCTACGGGGCGGACGGCGTCAAGGACGAACTGCCCGACGCCACCATCCAGAAGATCCTCTCCACGGTCCGGCTCGCCGGCTCCTGACGGTCGTTCCGGGTTCCCGGCCGGCGCTCGCGGTTCCCGCGGGTCGTCGCGTCGGGATCCCCGCCGGAGTCTCCGGTTCCTGACGGTCGCGTCGGGTTCCCGGCGGTTCGCCCCCGGGCTCCCGACGGCCCCGTCCGGTCCTCCACCGGATCCGTCCGGTAATCGGTTTGGCAGGAAGGGGAGGCGGCGGGGATAGTCCCGTGGGTGACGAATCCCGCCGACTCCCCCGCCTCCCCCGGCCGCGCCCGCGCCCGGCGCCCCGAATGGGCGGGCCGCAACTACGTCCTGCTGACCGCCGCCACGATCGTGACCAACCTCGGTGCGAACGGCGCGCTGATCGCCACGACCTGGGCCGTCTTCGACGCCGGCGGCGACCCGGGCGACGTGGGCCTCGTGGCGATGGCCCGCTTCCTCCCGCTCGTCCTCTTCCTGCTCATCGGCGGCGCCGTGGCGGACCGGATACCCCGGCACCGGGTGATGGTCGCCGCCAACGCCCTCAACTGCGTGTCCCAGGCCGCCTTCGCGGCACTCGTCCTCTCCGGCCAGGCACAGATCTGGCAGATGATGGCCCTCACCGCGCTCTGCGGCACCGGCCAGGCCTTCTTCAACCCGGCGGCCGAGGCCATGCTGATGGCCAGCGTCACCGGGGAGCAGGCGAGCCGCGCCTTCGCCGTCTACCGGATGGCCATGCACGGCGCGAGCATCGGCGGCGCCGCGCTCGGCGGCGCGCTGGTCGCGTTCGTCGGCCCCGGATGGGTCCTCGCGATCGACGCGCTCGCGTTCGCCGTGGCGGGCGGCCTCCGTGCCTTCCTCGACGTGAAGGGCATTCCGGAACGCGCCCCGAGCGGCGGCCTCTTCGCCGATCTGCGGGAAGGCTGGCAGGAGTTCATCGGCCGGCCCTGGCTCTGGTCGATCGTCGCCCAGTTCTCGGTGGTGGTCGCCCTCATCGGCGCGGTCGACTCGGTGTTCGGGCCGCTGGTCGCCCGGGACCACCTGGGCGGCTCGCAGCCCTGGGGCCTCGCCCTCGCCGCGTACGGCGTCGGGACCGTCGCGGGCGCCGTCCTGATGACCCGCTGGAAGCCCCGCCGGCTCCTGTTCGTCGGCACCCTGTGCGTCTTCCCGATCGCGCTGCCCTCGGCGGCGCTCGCCGTGCCCCTGGACGCGGCGGGGCTGACGGTCGCGATGTTCGTCAGCGGCATGGCCATCGAGGTCTTCGGCGTCTCGTGGATGACGACCATGCACCAGGAGATCCCGGAGGACAAGCTGTCCCGCGTCTCCGCCTACGACTGGTTCGGCTCGACGGCCCTCCTCCCGCTCTCCACGGCGCTCGCGGGCCCCGCGGAGACCGCCTTCGGCCGCAGCCAGGCCCTGTGGGGCGCGGCGGCCCTCATGGTGATCGTCACCGCGCTCGTCCTGCTGGTGCCGGACGTCCGCAACCTGACCCGGCGTCCGCACGCGAAGGAGGTCACCGGCGCCCCGCTGGATCCCGCCGCGGAGACCACGGGTGCCCCGCTGGAGCCCTCGGCCGAGACCACGGGAGCCCAGCGGGGCACCTGAGCCGGGCCGGGCCCCCGGGGGGATCTCTCAGCCGATTCCGAACGCGCCGTCCGGGGGGACGGGTGAGGGCACGGCCCCGGCGTCCCTGACCGGTTCCGCGCCCCTGCTGAACCGGTCCAGGGGCGCGCCGTGCTCCACGCGCGCGGGGAAGGCGTCCGCCGCCACCCTGCGGGCGAGGTGCGGGATGTCGATCTCCCTGCCCGAGGCGACGAGCACGGCGTTCCCGAAGCGCCGGCCGCGCAGCACGGCCGGCTCGGCGACCAGCGCCAGCTCGGGGAAGACGGCCGCGAAGGTGGCGACCTGCGAGCGGAGGAACGCGAACGGCGCCCCGTCGGCCAGATTGGCGGCGTAGACGCCCCCCGGCCGCAGGACCCGCCGCACCTCGCGCGCGTACTCCACGGACGTGAGGTGCGCGGGGACCCGCGAACCCCCGAACACGTCGCCCACGATCACGTCGGCCGAGGCCGCGGGCGCCGCCTCCAGCCAGCCCCGGGCGTCCGCCCCGTGCACGGTGACCCCCGCCCCCTCCGCCAGCGGCAGGTGCTCGGCGACCAGATCGAGCAGGCCCCGGTCCGCCTCGACCACGTCCTGGCACGAGCCGGGCCGGGTGACGGAGACGTACCGCGGCAGGGACAGGCCCCCGCCCCCCAGGTGCAGGACGTCCAGCGGCTCGCCCTCGCCCGCCGCGCCGTCGACGACATGGGCCAGTCGCCGCGCGTACTCGAACTCCAGGTACGCCGGGTCGTCGAGGTCGACGTACGACTGCGGTGCGCCGTCGACCGTCAGCAACCAGGCCCGCTCCCGGTCCACATCGGGCATGAGGCGCGCGGTGCCCTGGTCGACCTCGCGAATGACGGGAATCTGCTCGTTCACGCCCTCATTGTGCCGGTGGTCGGGGTACGGGCCGTCAATCCGTCCAGTCGGCGGCGACCGCCTCGGCGTGGGCGGCCGCCTGGGCACGCCCGGCTCGGGCGGCGGCGGGCGTGCGGGCGGGGTCGAGCGCCCGGCCGCCGAACGCGGCGCGGGACGCGGCGTCCGGGACGATCACCTCGACGCGGGCGCCGGTGGCGGCGAGGTCCGCGCCCTGCCGGGCCGGGGAGAGGACCACCTTGTTGCCCAGGGCGGTCGGGGCGATGACGACGACCCGGTCGTGACCGGCGGCGAGGTGGGCGTTGGCGGTGGAGTGGATCCCGCCGTCGATCCAGCGCCGCCCGTCGATCGTGGCCGGCGGCCAGGCGCCCGGGATGGCGCAGCTGGCGGTGACGGCGTCCACGAGCGGGACTCCGCTGTCGGCGTCGTACACGGCGAGTTCGCCGCTCGCCGCGTCGACGGCGGTGACGAGGAGCCGCCGCCCGGGCCAGGCGGTCGTGGTGCCGAGCCGCTCGGCCACGGTCGCGCGGCGGGCTGCCTCGTCCACGGTGCGGGCCCGGAGGGCGAGCCGGCCGAGCTTCCGTCCGTACGCCTCGGGGGTGCGGGAGGTGAGGACGGCGAGGGCGTACCGGAGGACCGAGCCGGGCCCGAGGCGTGCGGCGGGCTCGGTGACCCCACCGCTCACCTGTTCCGCGTACAGCTCGTCGAGGCTGCGTTCTCCGGCGGCGATCCGGGCCCCGACGACCGCTCCCGCGGAGCTCCCCACGATCAGGTCGGCGGTGGTGAGATCGGTGCCGGCGTCGGCGAGCCCCTGCAGGACCCCGGTCGCCCACCCCGCGCCGACGAGCCCGCCCGCCCCGAGAACCAGCGCCGTCCGCTTCTCCGTCTGCGTCATGTACCCATTCTGGACCCGCGGTTGGGACGGCGGAGGCCGGTCAGAGGTTCTTGAGGGCTTCGCGGACGGAGAGCGGGGAGAGCCGGGCCTCGTGGGCGGCGACGAAGGCGCGGACTTCGGCGGGGGCGGTCTTGCCGTACTCGCGCAGGCTCCAGCCGACGGCCTTGCGGAGGAAGAAGTCCGTGTCGGCGGAGCGGCGCAGGCAGAAGGAGAAGAGCCGGTCGGCGTCGGTGTCCTCCTTGAAGCGGAGCTGGTGCAGGAGCGCGGTGCGGGCGACCCAGAGGTCGTCGTCCTCGATCCACTCGTCCATGCGGTCCGCGAGGGACGGGTCGGCGGCGACGAGCGGGCCGACGACGTGGGCGGCGAGGTGGTCGACGGTGTCCCACCAGGAGACGGTGGTGACGAGCCGGTGGGCGACGGGGAGGAAGCCCGACGAGCAGCGCTTCACGTGGCGGCGCAGGTAGTCGACGGCGAAGTAGTGGTACTCGCGCTCGGGCAGGGCGAAGCAGCGCAGGGCGATGGCGGCGCAGTCGCGCTCGTCGGGGCGCGGGGTGCCGTCGAGGACCGTACGGGACAGGGCGCGGCGCTCGGGCGTGCGCACCCCGAGGAAGGGGGCCACGCCCTTCATGTACGCGACCATCTCCTGCGCGCGGAACGGGTTCCCGGCGGCGGGGTAGACCGCGGTGAGCCGCTCCAGGACGGTGTCGGCGAGGACGCTGCCGGGTGGCGTGGCACCATCGGGCAGCGCCGGGTCGCCGGGAGCGGCTGCGGGGTCGACGGAGGCGGGGTCGGTCATGGGGCCCTCTCGGTCAGGGCGCGGGCTCCGGGCGCGGCCCGGACGGACATGACGCACATTACGGCGATCATACGGACGCGTCCGTTACTCTCCCCGAATGCTCGCCCCCGTCCCCCGGCCGCCGGGCTCCCTCGCCGTCCGCTGCTCCCGGGCCCTGCTCTCGCCCCGCTCGCGGCTCTCCCTGCTCGCGCTGCTGCTGCTCACGGCGGCGGCGCTCGTGGTGCTCTACGAACCGCAGCGGCTGCTCTCCTCGGGCTGGCCGGCGCGGACGGACGGCGCCGGGGCGGTGCTGCTCTTCGGCCTCGCGTACGGGGTGTGCACGGCGGCCTTCGTGCCGCGGCCGGTGCTGAACCTGGCGGCGGGCGCGCTCTTCGGCACGACGTTCGGCCTGACGGCCGCCGTCGCGGGGACGGTGCTCGGCGCGGGCATCTCCTTCACGCTCGGGCGGTATCTGGGCCAGGACGCGCTGCGGCCGCTGCTGCGCGGCCGCTGGCTGACGGCGGCGGACGGGCAGCTGAGCCGGCACGGTTTCCGGTCGATGCTGGCCATCCGGCTGTTCCCCGGCGTGCCGTTCGCGGCGGCCAACTACTGCGCGGCGGTCTCCCGCATGGGGTACGTGCCGTTCCTCCTCGCGACGGCGCTGGGCTCGGTGCCGAACACGGCGGCGTACGTGGTCGCGGGCGCCCAGGCCGGCTCGCCCGGCTCGCCGGCCTTCCTCTTCTCGGCCGGGTTCATCGTCGTCTCCGGTCTCGCCGGGGCGGTCGTGGCCTGGCGCAAGCGGCACGGCCTGCGCGCCCCGGCCCCGGGTCCGGCTCCCGCCGCGGAACCGGAGCCGGTGGGCAGCGCCCGCTGAGGCTCCGGGACGCGGGCGGGCGCCGGCCTCAGAGCACTTCGACGATCATCGCGTTGGCGAGGCCGCCGGCCTCGCACATCGCCTGGAGTCCGTAGCGGGCGCCGCGCGCCCGCAGGGCGTGGACCAGGGTGGTGGTGAGGCGGGTGCCGCTGGCTCCCAGGGGGTGGCCGAGGGCGATGGCCCCGCCGTGGACGTTCACCTTGGCCGGGTCGGCGCCGGTCTCCTGCTGCCAGGCGAGGACGACGCTGGCGAAGGCCTCGTTGATCTCGAAGAGGTCGATGTCGGCGAGGCCGAGGCCGGAGCGGCGCAGCACCTTCTCGGTGGCCGGGATGACTCCGGTGAGCATGAGCAGCGGGTCGGAGCCGGTGACGGCGAAGCCGTGCAACCGTGCGAGGGGGCGCAGGCCGAGGCTCCGGGCGGTGTCGGCGGCCATGACGAGCACGGCGGAGGCGCCGTCGTTGGTGGGGCTGCTGTTGCCGGCGGTGACGGACCAGTCGATCTGCGGGAAGCGGGCGGCGAAGCCGGGGTCCTCGAAGGCGGGACGGAGGCCGGCGAGGACCCCGGGCGTGGTCGCGGGGCGCACCGACTCGTCGCGGCGGACGTTCTCGTACGGCACGACCTCGTCGTCGAAGAGTCCGGCCGCCCAGGCGCGGGCCGCCTTGGCGTGCGATCCGGTGGCGAACGCGTCCATGGCCTCCCGGCCGATGGACCACTTCGCGGCGATCAGCTCGGCGCTGATGCCCTGCGGGACGAGGCCCTCGGGGTAGCGCTCGGCGACGCCGGGCCCGAAGGGGTCGGCGCCCGGCGGCACGTTGGACCACATGGGGACCCGGCTCATGGACTCGACCCCGCAGGCGATGGCGATGTCGTAGGCGCCGGACTGCACGCCCTGGGCGGCGAAGTGGACGGCCTGCTGGGAGGAGCCGCACTGCCGGTCGACGGTGGTGGCGGGCACGGAGTCGGGGAATCCGGCGCCGAGCCAGGCGTACCGGGTGGTGTTCATGGCCTGCTCGCCGACCTGGTCGACGGTGCCGCCGATCACGTCGTCGACGAGGGCGGGGTCGATGCCGCTGCGTTCGACGAGGGCGCGCAGCGTGTGCGAGAGGAGGGCGACGGGGTGGACGTGGGACAGGGCTCCGCCCGCCTTGCCCTTCCCCATCGGGGTCCGGACGGCTTCGACGATGACGGCGTCACGCATGAAAGGCTCCTGGGTTGGAGAAGTGGACTGACACTCGTCGGTAACATAACCCCGTGAGTTGGATTTTCAAACCCTCTCGCCCTGATGGGTTCGCTTTCCAAACCCTCCACCCGGCCGCTGCCCTAGGCTGACCCCATGAAGGCCGCGCCCCGCCCCTGCTCGATCGCCGACACCCTCGCCCTCGTCGGCGAGAAGTACGCACTCCTCGTACTCCGCGAGATCTCCCTCGGCGTGCACCGCTTCGACCGCATCGCCCGCAACACGGGCGCGCCCCGCGACATCCTCACCGCCCGCCTCAAGCGGCTCGTCGAGGCCGGGATCGTGGAGAAGGTGCAGTACAGCGAGCGCCCCCCGCGCTACGAGTACCGGGCCACCGCGGCCGGCGAGGAACTCCAGCCGGTCCTGGTGACGCTCATGGCCTGGGGCGACCGCCACCTCAACGCCGACGCCCGGCCCGTCGTCCTGGAGCACGACTGCGGCGAGGTCCTCAACCCCCGGCTCGTCTGCGCCCATTGCGGCGGCGAGGCCGACCGTACGAGTCTCAGCCACCACGTCAGGTCCCCCGGCTGGACCACGACGGGCCCCGTGGAGGCCGGACCGGGCGGGGACGAAGCCTGATCACCGGCGCGTCATCTTGGGAAGGTACGCTGCGCACGACCTTCTGACCGCACACGTACATAACGGGACGGCCCTAGCCCCATGAGTTGGTTCGAATCGTTCATCCTCGGACTCGTCCAGGGGCTGACGGAGTTCCTTCCCATCTCCTCCAGCGCGCACCTCCGCCTCACCGCCGCGTTCGCCGGCTGGGAGGACCCGGGCGCGGCCTTCACCGCGATCACCCAGATCGGCACGGAGACCGCTGTCCTCATCTACTTCCGCAAGGACATCGCCCGGATCGTCTCCGCCTGGTTCCGCTCGCTGACCGACAAGGCGATGCGATCCGACCACGACGCCCAGATGGGCTGGCTCGTGATCGTCGGCTCGATCCCGATCGGCGTCCTCGGCGTCACCTTCAAGGACCAGATCGAGGGCCCCTTCCGCGACCTGCGGCTGATCGCCACCACCCTGATCGTGATGGGCATCGTCCTCGGCGTCGCCGACCGCCTGGCCGCCCGCGACGAGATCGGCGGCCGCCACCGCGTGGTCCGCGAGCGCAAGACGCTGAAGGACCTCGGCGTCAAGGACGGCCTCATCTACGGCTTCTGCCAGGCCATGGCCCTCATCCCGGGCGTCTCCCGCTCCGGCGCCACGATCTCCGGCGGCCTCCTCATGGGCTACACCCGCGAGGCCGCCGCCCGCTACTCCTTCCTCCTCGCCATCCCCGCCGTCCTCGCCTCCGGCGTCTTCGAACTCAAGGACGCCGGCGAAGGACACGTCTCCTGGGGCCCGACGATCTTCGCCACCCTCATCGCCTTCGGCGTCGGCTACGCCGTCATCGCCTGGTTCATGAAGTTCATCACCACCAAGTCCTTCATGCCCTTCGTCATCTACCGCATCCTCCTCGGCATCCTCCTCTTCATCCTGGTCGGCACGGACGTCCTGAGCCCGCACGCGGGCGAGTCCGCGGGCTGACGGATCGGCCCCGGGCTCGAACCTGCTCCCGGACCGTCAGGCCCGGTAGGGGACCCTGGCGATCTCCTCGATGCCGTCGAGGGTGCCCCATTCGTTCTTGCCGAGGCGGGAGAGGGGGCGGAGGAGGGACATCTCGGGGTGGCCGTCGACGAGGACGGACTCGTGGACGGCGGCGTGGAGGACGCGGCCGAAGACGACGGTGGAGTCGCCGATGCGGAGGGTGCTGTGGAGTTCGCATTCGAGGGCGACGGGTGAGAGGGCGACGCGCGGGGGCTTGACGCGGAGGCTGGGCTCCCGCTCGACGCCGCAGGCGTCGAACTCGCTGATGCCGCGGGGGAAGTCGGTGGCGGTGGCGTTGATCTGCTCGAAGAGGGGCTGGGGGGCGAGGTTGACCACGAACTCGCCCGTCTCCTCGACGTTCCGCAGCGAGTCCTTGCGTCCGACGGAAGTGAACTGCACGACGGGCGGGTTGACCGAGGCGATGGTGAAGAAGGAGTGCGGGGCGAGGTTGTCCGTGCCGTCGGCGGAGGTCGTGGAGACCCAGGCGATCGGGCGGGGTACGACGGTGGCGGTGAGGAGCCGGTAGAAGGAGGGGCCGTCGCCGAGGTCGGGGTCGATGTTCACGCGCATGTCGGACAGTATGACCGCGTGCCGGAACTCGTCCCGCGCACGCCCCTTGGCCCCGGGCCCCCGCTGCCGGACACTGAGCCGATGACGCAGCGCGTGGACCTCGCGACCGTGATGGACCGGCTCGCCGTCGACGACCTGGTATCCGGGTACGCGGCAGCCGTGGACGACGCCGACTGGGCCGCCTACCGGGCGTTGTTCGGCCCGGACGGCCGGGCCGACTACCGGGGCTCGGGCGGCATCGAGGGCCCTGTCGACGCGGTGGCCGACTGGCTCGCCGAGACGATGACCCTCTTCCCCGTACGCCAGCACCTCATCGTGAACCGTCGGGTCGTCTTCCGGGAACCCGGCGGCTATCCCCAGCCGGGCGACGAGGCGGACATCCGCGCCGACTACGTCAACCCGATGCGCTTCGCCTCCGGCGAGGACTTCGTCTGCGGCGGCCGCTACGCCTTCACTGCCCGCCGCACCCCCGACGGCTGGCGCCTCCGGTCGGTGGTCGTCGACGAGCGCTGGCGCCGCCACTGACACGAGGCCGCCCGACCCGGGGCCTGCCCGCGCACGGACGGCGCCACCGCCGCGCCCGCGCGTGGGCGCCGGGGCGACCCGGCGGAGTCGTACGTCAGGATGCCTGGGCCAGGGCCTCGGTGACGACGCGCTCGCACAGTTCGTGGGTGAGGAGGGCGTCGCGGGCGCTGAGGAGCCGGCCTTCGCGGACGGCGTCGAGGAAGGCGAGGACGGCCTGCTCGATGCCGCGCTGGCGGGCCACGGGGACCCAGTCGCCGCGGCGGCGCACGGTCGGCTGGCCCTTGTGGTCGACGACGTCGGCGATGTTGATGACCTGGCGCTTGGTGTCCTGGCCGGACACCTCGAGGACCTCCTCCGTGGAGCCGTTCATCCGGTTCATCACGCCGATGGCGGTGAAGCCGTCGCCGGAGAGCTGGAGCACGACGTGGTGGAGGAGCCCGTCGCGGAGGCGGGCGCGCACGTCGACGTGCTCCACCTCGCCCGGGAGGAGGAAGCGCAGGGTGTCGACGACGTGGATGAAGTCGTCGAGGACGAAGGTGCGGGGGTCCTCGGGCAGGCCGATCCGGTTCTTCTGCATGAGGATCAGGTCGCGCGGGTGGTCGAGGCACTGGGCGTAGCTGGGGGCGAGGCGCCGGTTGAAGCCGACGGCGAGGGAGACCGCGCGCTTCTCGGCGAGCTCCACGATCCGCTCGGAGTCGGCGTAGTCGTAGGCGAGGGGCTTGTCGACGTACGTGGGGACGCCCGCCTCCAGGAGCCGGGTGGCGATCTCGGCGTGGGCGGCCGTGGACGCGTGCACGAACGCCGCGTCGAGTCCGGCGGCGAGCAGCGAGTCGAGGTCCGTGTGGCGCCGCTCGGCGGGCAGGTGCAGGGTGTCGGCCACCCTGTCCAGGGTGGCGGGGGTGCGGGTCTGGAGGTGGAGTTCGACCCCGGGGAGCGCGGAGAGGACGGGGAGGTAGGCCTTCTGCGCGATGTCGCCGAGTCCGATGCAGCCAACCTTCACGGGGTCTCCCTTGTCGTCGTCCGTCGGCCCCGGCCGTGGTCGGAGGGGCCGTCCGCGCTGGTCAGCTTACGCGGCGCCGAATCGCTTCCCCGGTGGGCCCGTTGGCCTCGACGGGCGGGTGCCAGTCGCAGATGCCGTCGAACCCACGCAGGACGAGCCCGGGGCCGAAGCGGGAAACGGTACGGACGAGACCGGCGCGCAGGGCGACGGCGGGGCGGGCGGAGAGCATGGTGACGGCGCCGGTGCGGGCGGCCTTGCGGACGATGGCGGTGGTGCGCGGGAGCCGGTCGGAGGTGTAGGCGGCGAGCGCGCGGGAGGGCAGGAAGCCGGTGTCGGGGCCGGCGTGGTGGGCGAGGACGACGGCGTCCTCGACGGCCTGGTTCCCGCCCTGGCCGAGGCTCGGCATCATCGCGTGCGCGGCGTCGCCGAGGAGGGCCACGCGGCCCCGGTGGAAGGCCGGCAGGGGGTCGGGCAGGTGGTGGACGTCGTGCCGCAGGATCCGGTCGGGGTCGACACCGGCGAGGATCTCGGGCACGGGGTGGTGCCAGTCCCCGAAGAGGCGCAGCAGTTCGGCCCGTTCGTCGTCGGGCGCGTGGGCGCCCGCCGGGGCGACGGCCATGGCGTACGCGTAGACCCTGCCGTCCTTCAGGGGCTGGCTGCCCCACAGTCGGCCGGCTCCCCAGGTCTCGTGCGGAGCGAAGGCCCGTTCGGGGGCGGGGACGACGACGCGCCAGCTGGTGCTGCCGGAGTAGCGGGCGCCGGGGTGGTCGGGGAAGAGCGCCCGGCGGGTCGCCGAGTGGATGCCGTCGGCGGCCAGGACGAGTTCGGCCGCCAGTTCGCTCCGGCCCCCGGTCCCGTCGCCGGAGACGGTGACGCGGGCGGGGTCGCGGTCGTCTCCGGGGTCGGTGACGGTGGCGGTCGCACCGGTGCGGACGGCTCCGTCGGGGAGGGCCGAGGCGAGGATCTCGACGAGGGTGGCGCGGTGCAGGAGGACCAGGGGGCCGCCGAAGCGGTCCGCGGCGGCCGTCGCGTCGGTGCGGGCGAGCCAGCGGCCGCCGGGTGTCCGCATGCCGCCGTCGCCCTGCCAGGCGGCGAGCGTACGGACGCGGTCGCCGAGGCCGATGACGTCGAGGGCGCGCTGGGCGTTGGGGGCGAGGCCGATGCCGGCTCCGACGGGGGCGAGGTCGGCGGCGCGTTCGAGGACGGTGACCCGCCAGCCGCGCTGGTGCAGGGCGACGGCGGCGGTGAGTCCGCCGATGCCGGCTCCGACGACGACGGCGCGGTGCTGTTCCATGGCTGCTCCTCGGATCAGGGAACTACAGGTGTAGTGAGTCCGACGGCATGACCGTACTACAGCTGTAGTTCCTCCGGTAAGGGCCGGTAGTAGGTTGTCCCCATGAGTCCAGCCGCCGCCGGCACCCCGGCCCCGGAGCCCACCGCGTCCCGCGCCGAGCGGATCGGCGACGCCGCCCTCGCCCTCCTCGTCGAGCGGGGGATGCGGGGCCTGACCCACCGCGCCGTGGACGAGCGCGCGGGACTTCCGCAGGGCTCGACCTCCAACCACGCGCGGACCCGCCAGGCCCTCCTGGAGACCGCCGTGCGGCGCCAGGTCCAGCGGGAGTCGGAGGTCCTCACCCCGCACGAGCTGCCGGGCCCGGACGGCGGCGACGCCGCACTCGTCGACGCCCTGGCGCTCGCGCTGCACCGCTATCTCACCGACCACCGCTCCCTGCTGGTCTCCCGCTACGAACTGGCCCTCGAGGCCACCCGCCGCCCCGAACTGCGGAGCTTCTTCGACACGGCGGGCTCGGCCTTCCACACCCCGCTGATCGCGATGATGGCGGCGGCCGGCTCGCCGGAGCCCGAACGGCACGCGCTGTCGCTGATCGCCTGGTGCGAGGGGCTGATGTTCTCCTGCGCGGCGGGCTCCTTCCACGCGGCCGTGCCGAGCCGGGCGGAACTGCGCACCGGTTTCGACGAGTTGCTCCGGGGCATGCTCACGGACCGACCCACCCAGGCGGGCTGACGACACGGGCGCCCGACCGGCCGGGAAACCCCTGGCACCGTCCGCGACCGTGGGGGACGATGCCCGGCATGACCACCGAACGCACCGAAACCACCCCCCGCGTCGACCCGTCCACCACCTCGGGCGAGCGGGAGGCCCTGGAGCAGTGGCTCGACTTCCACCGCGCCACCCTCGCCCAGAAGTGCGAGGGGCTCGACGACGCCCAGCTGCGCACCCCGTCCGCTCCCCCGTCGGACCTCAACCTCCTCGGCCTGGTGCGCCACATGGCCGAGGTCGAGCGCGGCTGGTTCCGCCGGGTCCTGGCCGGCGAGGAGGCCGCCTGGATCTACTCGACCGAGGAGGACCGCGACCGGGACATCCACGCCACGGACGAGGACACGTACGAGGAGGCCCACGCCACCTGGCAGGGCGAGATCGCCAGGGCCCGCACCCTGGCCGCCGGCCGCGACCTCGACGACCTCGCCCTCGGCAGGCACCGCACCGGCCGGCCCTTCAACCTCCGCTGGATCTACCTCCACATGATCGAGGAGTACGCCCGCCACAACGGCCACGCGGACCTGATCCGGGAGCGGATCGACGGCGCGACCGGCGACTGACGGACGGGCGCACGGGCACAGAGACGCACGGGCACACGGACCGCCGCACGGACGCGCGGGTGGCCCCACATGGACGCCGACGCGACGCTGACGCCTGCGGCTCCCGACTGCGGCCTGCGCGGCCGCGGCTCACAGCTCACAGCTCACAGCTCACAGCTCACAGCTCACAGCGAGGGCCTAGCGGGCCCAGGGGCCGGTCGCGGCCGGGCCCGCCGGTCAAGGCCGGGCCCGTGACGGCACCCGTGCGGGGCATTCCCCGCCGGTAGGGGTACGAAGATCGCCACCGGGGCGCCAGAGTTGCGCGGGTGCATGGAACCCGAACCACAGCGAAGATCCTGGTCGGGGCGGCGGTGGCCGCTCTGACGGGCTGCGTCTCGGTGGACGCGCCGCCGACGGTGCCCGTCACCGCGCCCGCGGCGGAGACCGTACGCCCCGCCCAGGAGGTGGCACCGCAGATCGTCGAGGGCCCGGCCCTCGACGCGCTCGAAGCGGCGCTCCCCGCTCCCCCTCCGTCCGCCGCGCCCCGCACGACACCGCCGCCCGACGTACCCCGGAGGGCGGCGGCTCCGCGCCGATCCGAGACCCCGCACCCCGAGGCCGAACCCCGGCAGCAAGCCCGTCCGCACCACCCGGCGGCCCGGTCGGAACTGCCTGGACTGCCTGACCTGACGGCTCTGCCGGAGGCCCCCCGTGTCTCCCGCGCGGACGTGTGCGCCCTGGGCGAGCGGTACGGGGGCTGGGACCCGAAGGGCGAGCCGTCCGGGATCTGCCGCGGCGCGCACGGCCGGTGAGCGGCCGCCCGCGTCAGTCGCCCCGGAGCCGCAGCTCCAGCCGTGCGATCGCGGCCCGCACCCCGTTCCCGTATCCGTCGTCGTCCAGGGTCTCCGAGGCCGCGCGGGCCCGGTCCAGATGGACCCGTGCGGCGTCGGGGCGCTGGAGCTTGACGTAGTCGGCGGCGAGGTTGAGGTGGAGCGAGGGGTAGAGCGCCCGCAGCGCGACGGCCGAGCCGTCGGCGGCGAGCCGCTCACCGGTGAGGCCCTCGGCCGCGCTCAGCGCCCGCAGGTCCCAGGCCAGCTCGGTGTCGGGGTCGTCCTGGGCGTCCGCCATGTAGTGCGCGAGGGTGCACCGGTGGAGCGGGGCCCCGTCCGGGCCGATCTGCTGCCAGAGCAGCCCGAAGCGGTTCCTGGCCTCCTCGCGGTCACCACCGTGGAGCAGCATCAGGGCCTGCCCGATCCTGGTCATGACCCCGTCGTCCGACACCTGCTGCTGCTCGGTCACCGCGCTCTCCACCCGCTCATCCACTGGGAGGGACGACGCTAGCCGCCCCCGGCCCGGATCCGGCCGAGGCTCAGCCGAGGTCGGGGATGCGCCAGTCGATCGGCTCGTGTCCCTGGGCCGCGACGGCCGCGTCGATCTGGGTGAAGGGCTGCGATCCGAAGAACTTCTTCGCGGACAGCGGCGAGGGGTGGGCGCCCTTGACGACCACGTGCCGCTCCTCGTCGATGAGCGGCAGCTTCTTCTGCGCGTAGTTGCCCCAGAGGACGAAGACGGCGGGGTCGGGCCGCGAGGCGACGGCGGTGATCACCGCGTCGGTGAACTTCTCCCACCCCTTGCCCTTGTGCGAGTTCGCCTCGCCGGAGCGGACCGTCAGCACGGCGTTGAGCAGGAGGACGCCCTGCTGGGCCCACGGCATCAGATAGCCGTTGTCGGGGATCGGGTGGCCGAGCTCGGCCTGCATCTCCTTGTAGATGTTCCGCAGGGAGGGCGGGGTCTTCACGCCGGGCCGGACCGAGAAGCAGAGCCCGTGTCCCTGGCCCTCGCCGTGGTAGGGGTCCTGACCGAGGATCAGGACCTTCACCTTGTCGTACGGGGTGGCGTCGAGGGCGGCGAAGACCTCGTCCTTCGGCGGGAAGACCGGGCCGGCGGCGCGCTCCTCCTCGACGAACTCGGTGAGCTGTGCGAAGTACGGCTTCTGCAGCTCGTCGCCGAGAACACCCCGCCAGGAGTCGGGCAGCATGCTGGTGTCGGTCACGGTCAACAACCTCCGGTGGACGTTCCTGTTTCTCCGTCCGAGAACCTACCGGGGGCCACTGACAGTGGCCCCCGGCGGCCTTCTACCAGCTGGCCCTGCGGTACAGCTCCCACAGCTGCATGACCGTCTGCGGGTCGAGCGCGCGCTCGCCGCCGCCGATGTCCTCGCCGGCCGCGAGGTACAGCTTGCCCTGCCAGAGCGGCAGCAGGCGGACGTCCTGGACCATGATCTCCTGGGCTTCCACGAACTCGTCCGTGACGGTCCCGCGGTCGCTGTCGCGGCGGGACTTCGGGAGGAGCTCGTTGGTGATCCGGGGGCTCACGTACGGCGTGCCGAGGACGTTCTCCTTGCCCACGAACGGGGCGACGAAGTTGTCCGGGTCCGGGAAGTCGGGGAACCATCCGCGGCCGAAGACCGGGTAGCGGTTCTTCTGGTAGCCCTCCTGGAACTCCTTCCAGGGCTTGCCCTGGAGGGTGATCTTGAAGAGGCCGCTCTCCTCGAGCTGCCGCTTGAGCTCGGCGAACTCGGCGGCCGTCGAGGAGCCGTACCGGTCGGTGGTGTACCAGAAGGTCAGCTCGACGGGCTCGGTGATGCCGGCCTCGCGGAGGATCTTCTTGGCCTTGGTCGCGCTGGGCGAGCCGAAGCGGTCGAAGAACTTGGTGGTGTGAGCGGCGATTCCCTTGGGCACCATGGAGTACAGCGGCTCGGCGGTGCCCTGGTAGACCTTGTTCACCAGCTCGTCGCGGTCGACGAGCTGGGCGATCGCCTTGCGGACGGGGAGCTTGGCGACCACGGGGTCCTGGGCGTTGAAGACGAGGTAGCGGATGTCTGCGCCGGTGGACTCGACGAGCTGGAGGCCCTTGTTCTCGGGCTTGTCGTCCTGGAGACCGATGACCTCCTCGGCGGTGAGGCCGCGGTAGGTGGCGTCGATCTCGTCCTTCTTGAGGGCGGCGACCATGGCGTCGGAGTCGTCGAAGTACCGGATCGTCGCGCCGCCGTTCTTGCGGTCGGCGAATCCCTTGTAGCTGGGGTTCTTCGTCAGCTCGGCGGACTTGCGCTCCTCGTACGAGTCGAGCACGTACGGGCCGGAGCCGGTGACCTTGCCGTCCTTGCGCAGCTTGTCGGCCGGGTAGTCGGCCGGGTCCACCAGCGACATGGCGGGGGTGGCGAGGACGTACGGGAAGGTGGCGTCCGGCTTGTTGAGCCGGAAGACGATGGTGCGCTCGCCGACGGTCTCGATCTTGTCGAGCGAGCCGAGCATCCCGTTGGGGCCGCCCTCCTGGTCGATCGTGCGGATGCGCTCGATCGAGTACTGGACGGCCTTGGCGTCCAGTTTGTGCCCGTTGGAGAACGTGAGGCCCTCGATCAGCTTGCATTCGAAGACCCGGCTGGAGGTGTCCGAGAACTTGCAGTCGGCGGCGTCCGACTGCGGTGTCGTACTGCCTGTCGGGAAAGCCACCAGGGTTTGGAAGACATTCCGGAACAGCTCCCAGGAATTGTCCCAGGCGGCGGCCGGATCAAGCGTGGTGGGAGAGCTCGTCGTGCCGATGACGATTCTCTGATCCCCGGCGGAATCACTGTCCGAGAAGACACTGCATCCGGACACCAGGGATATGGACACAAGGGCTGCAGCGGCCTGCAGACTGGTCCGGTTGAACACGTGCACGCTCCTCGTTCAGCCAGGGGTCGGCCGACGATACCGCAGCACCCCGTCAGGTCAATGTTTGAGCCCGACGGGGCACTTGAGGCATTCAACGTATAACCGGGGTCAATCCGGACACCAGATTCCGGAAAGCGTCCGATTATCGGTCACCCGACTCCGGCGTTCAGGAAAATCCCGCCGTCGACGACCAGCGTCTGGCCGGTGATCCACTCCGCTTGGGAGGAGGTCAGGAAGGCGGCCGCACCCCCGATGTCCGCCGGCTCGCCGAGCCGGCCGAGCGGATAAGCGGCGGCGGCCTCCGCCTCGCGGCCCTCGTAGAGGGCCTGCGCGAATTTCGTCTTCACGACGGCCGGGGCAATTGCATTGACCCGCACGAGCGGCGCGTATTCGTGCGCCAATTGCAGGGTCAGGTTGATCATCGCGGCCTTGCTCATTCCGTATGCGCCGATGAAGGGCGAGGCCGATACGCCGGCGATCGAGGCGATGTTCACGATCGCGCCGCCGTGTTCCTTCTGCCAGGCGTGCCAGCTGCGCTGGGCGAAGCCGAGCGCGGAGACCACGTTCGTCTCGAAGACCTTGCGGGCGACCCCGAGGTCCAGATCGGCGATGGGCCCGAAGACCGGGTTCGTACCGGCGTTGTTGACCAGGAAGTCCAGCCGGCCGAAGCCGTCCATCGCCGCCTCGACGGCGGCGGCCTGGTGGGCCTCGTCGTGGGCCTTGCCGGGCACGCCGATCGCCCGGTCGGAACCGAGCCTCTCGACGGCCTCCTTGAGGGCCTCCTCGCCGCGTCCGGTGATGACGACCCGGTCGCCGCGGGCGACCAGCGCCTCGGCGACGCCGTATCCGATGCCCCGGCTCGCGCCGGTGACGAGGGCGACCTTGCCGGAGAGCTCCGGCCTTGCGTTCGCGGTCATGCCTACCTCCTCCTCTCGCTGCTGCCGGTACGTCAGTTGAGCGGGCCGCCGGCCACGTACATGACCTGGCCGGAGACGAAGCCGGCGTCGTCGCCCGCGAAGAAGGCGATCGCGTTGGCGACGTCCTCGGGGCGGCCGACCCGCTGCACCGGGATCATCGAGGCGGCGGCGGCCTGGAAGTCCTCGAAGCCCATGCCGACCCGCTCGGCGGTCTGCGCGGTCATCTCCGTGACGATGAAGCCCGGGGCGACGGCGTTGGCGGTGATGCCGAACTTGCCGAGCTCCTTGGCGAGGGTCTTGGTGAGGCCCTGCAGACCGGCCTTGACGGCCGAGTAGTTGGCCTGGCCGCGATTGCCGAGCGCCGACGAGGAGGAGAGCGACACGATCCGGCCGAAGCCCGCGTCCACCATGTGCTTCTGGCAGGCCTTCGACATCAGGAAAGCGCCCTTGAGGTGCACGTTCATGACGAGGTCCCAGTCGGACTCGGACATCTTGAAGAGCAGGTTGTCGCGGAGCACGCCCGCGTTGTTGACGAGGATCGTCGGCGCGCCGAGCTCGGCGGCGATCCGCGCGACGGCGGCCTCCACCTGGGCGCTGTCCGAGACGTCGCAGCCGACCGCGAGGGCGGTGCCGCCGGCGGCGGTGATCTTCTCGACGGTGTCCTTGCAGGCCGCCTCGTCGAGGTCGAGTACGGCGACGGCGCGGCCCTCGGCCGCGAGGCGGAGCGCGGTGGCGGCCCCGATGCCCCGTGCGGCACCCGTGACGACTGCTACGCGCTGCTCGGTGGTGGACATGCTTGGTTCTCCTCGCCCTTGGATCGTCCCTGGTCGCGGCCGAACCGGTCGTGCGCCCTTGCGTCCCGCACATGAGCGACCGCTTAGTATCGTCCGCAGAACGAGACGCTAGAAGCCCTGGCACCCGGTGTCAACGGCCCACCGGGTGCACCAGGTCACTCCTTCCGTGCTACCGCACGAGCAGGTCGAGCAGACGTTCCACTTCGGCCTCGGGATCGGCCGTGAGCCCCGTGTGCACCGGGCCCGGCTGCACCACGGTGGAGCGCGGGGCGATCAGCCAGCGGAAACGGCGGCCCGCGTCGTCGCGCGCCGCCTGGCCCGCCGCGTCGCCGCCCAGGCAGACCCCCTCGACCGCGCGCAGCGCGGCCCGGACGCCGGTCACGTCGGCCGCCGGGTCGAGGACCGCCAGCTTGGCCTCGTCCAGATGGGTGCGGGCGGCCACGAAGGACCGGGCGCGGCAGTAGACGACCACGCCCGCGTTGAAGCACTCGCCGCGCTCGACCCGCGGCACCACGCGCAGCAGCGCGTACTCGAAGACATCGCGGTCGGTCACGTGGTGCTGTCCTTCTCGGTGGAGTGCGGCCGGGGCGCGAGACGCTCGGCGAGCCAGCCGGGCGGCTGCTGGGGCCGGCTCTCGGTGCGGGGGCCGAGCGTGATCCGCTCGTGGATGGTGGCGGCACGCGGCAGGAGCGCGTCGACGTACGCCGCCCGCACCTCGTCCGTACTCGCGAAGCCGGGCTCGTCGACCAGCCACTCGTCGGGCACGTCGGCGGCGACCTCTTCGAGGAGTTCCCGGGTGACGAGCGGTGCGAGCTCGGCCGCCGCCGCGGCCACGTCGGGCGAGAACGGCGCGAGCGCGTGGTCCGACGCGTCGTACGGCTTCGCGGCCGAGGCCTGGGCGCCCGGCCAGTTGTGGTGCCAGATCATCGTGGCCCCGTGGTCGATCAGCCACAGCTCCCCGTGCCACACCAGCATGTTCGGGTTCCGCCACGACCGGTCGACGTTGTTGATCACCGCGTCGAACCAGACGACCCTGCCCGCCTCCCGCGGGTCCACCTCGTACGCCAGCGGGTCGAACCCCAGCGACCCCGGCAGGAAGTCCATGCCCAGGTTCAGCCCGCCGCTCGCCTTGAGCAGCTCCTGCACCTCCTGGTCCGGCTCCGAGAGCCCGATCACCGGGTCCAGCTGGATCGCGACGAGCTCCGGCACCCGCAGGCCCAGCCTCCGCGCCAGCTGCCCGCAGACGACCTCGGCGACCAGCGTCTTGCGCCCCTGGCCGGCGCCGGTGAACTTCATGACGTACGTGCCGAGATCGTCGGCCTCGACGATTCCGGGGAGCGAGCCGCCCTCACGCAAGGGCGTGACGTAGCGGGTCGCTACTACCTCTTCCAACACTTTTCCAGGCCACCCATCTCTTCAACCTTGCAATCCACGGAAGGCGTCCCCAGAGGGCAGGGGCTGGCGTTGCCGGTCGACGACACCGGAGAGGATCCGGGGAGTTGCGATCGGCATGTCGGTCTCCCCGCTCCCCGAGCAGTGCGTCGATGGTGCCGCGCCCCTTGCCGCCGGCCTCCGGCATGAAGTGAGCATAGTAACCGAGGGTGATCGCGGGCACGGGGAATCAGAGCCGTACGACCTGCCCGGTGCGGCGTGCCTGCTCGGCGGCGACCAGCTGCGACCAGCCTGAGCGAAAGGAGGAGCCGCCCGGCCTGTGCGGCGGGGCGGCTTCTCGGGTGCGGTGGCGTGCCGGGTCAGACGAGGTGGCTCGTGCCGCCCCAGCCCTGCCCGATCCTGACGCCGGCCTTGAGGCTGTTGCTCATGCTGGCGTAGTGGTAGAGGTCGCCGGTGCTCGCGATGGTGGCGACCACGTCGGCGCGGCCGTCGCTGTCGATGTCGGCGAGGGTGAGCTTGTCGATGCCGCCCCAGTTCTGACCGATCCGGATCGCGGGGGCGACGCCGGTGCTGGTGCCGACGTACAGGTTCAGGTCGCCCGTGGCCTTGGCCATGGCGACCAGGTCCGCGCGGCCGTCGCCGTTGAAGTCGCCGGCGGCGAGCTTGGACATGCCGGACCAGCCGCTGCCGATCTGCTTGGTGTACGTCACGTCCGTGCCCGTGCCCGAGTACAGCCGCAGGCTGCCGTCGTCCTTGCGGACCGCCGCGATGTCCGCCTTGCCGTCACCCGTGAAGTCACCCGCGACGAAGTCGGACATCGAGTTCCAGCCGGTGCCGATCTTCACGGTGGACTTGAAGCCCCCGCCACCGTTGCCGAGATAGAGGTACAGGTCCCCGGTCGAGGCCTCACGGGCCACCAGGTCGCCGTCACCGTCGTTGTTGAAGTCGGCGGCCCTGACCTTGTCCATGCCGCCCCAGCCGGGGCCGACCTCCTGCGAGGCGAACTGACCCGCCCCGTTGCCGACGTACAGGCGCAGCTTGTCGTCGCCGGCGCTGACGCCCAGCAGGTCGTCGTTGCCGTCGCCGGTGTAGTCGTGGTCCCGCTGGACTGCGGGCTGGGTCGGGTACGGGTCCCGGTCGTCGGAGCCGAGGCCGGCCGCCGGTCCGCAGATGGGCCAGGCGCCCTCGCCCTGGCCGGCGAGGGCCTTCTCGCCGATGAGTATCTGCTCCGTCTTGGACGCCTGGTGAGGGTACGAGGCGTAGGCGCCGCCGCCGAAGAAGTCCCAGGTGGACTTCGAGAACTGCAGTCCGCCGTAGTAGCCGTTGCCGGTGTTGATGGACCAGTTGCCGCCGCTCTCGCACGCGGCGACCTTGTCCCAGGTGGCGACGGAGGCGGCGGAGGCGGGGGCCGCGGCGGCCAGCGGGATCAGGGCGCTGAGGGCGGAGGCGGCGAGGAGCGTCAGGGCGGAGCGGCGCAGGGCGTGCTGAGTCATGGCGAGGGAGACCTTCATCTCGTACGGCGCGGAGGCGACGGAGGGTGGGAGGGGCGGAAGGGAGGAGCGGGGCGGAGAGGCGCGGGGCGGAGAGGCGTGGCCCCTGGGAGCCCGTCCGGGAAGGACGGGCCCCCGGGGCCCCGGCCGGATGCCGGTCAGATGAGGTGGCTCATGCCGCCCCAGCCCTGGCCGACCTTCACGCCGGCCTTGAGGCTGTTGCTCTGGCTCTTGTAGAGGTAGAGGTCGCCGGTGCTCGCGATGGTGGCGACCACGTCGGCGCGGCCGTCGCTGTCGATGTCGGCGAGGGTGAGCTTGTCGATGCCGCCCCAGTTCTGACCGATCTGGATCGCGGGGGCGACGCCGGTGCTGGTGCCGACGTACAGGTTCAGGTCTGCGGTCGAGTTGACCTGCGCCACGAGGTCGGCGCGGCCGTCGCCGTTGAAGTCGCCGGCGGCGAGCTTGGACATGCCGGACCAGCCGCTGCCGATCTGCTTGGTGTACGTCACGTCCGCGCCCGTGCCCGAGTACAGCCGCAGGCTGCCGTCGTCCTTGCGGACCGCCGCGATGTCCGCCTTGCCGTCACCCGTGAAGTCACCGGCCACGAAGTCGGACATCGAGTTCCAGCCGGTGCCGATCTTCACGGTGGACTTGAAGCCGCCGTTGCCGTTGCCGAGGTAGAGGTACAGGTCCCCGGTCGAGGCTTCACGGGCCACCAGGTCGCCGTCACCGTCGTTGTTGAAGTCGGCGGCCTTGATCTTGTCCATGCCGCCCCAGCCGGGGCCGACCTCGTGCGAGGCGAAGTCGCCGTCGCCGTTTCCGGCGTACATGCGGAGCTTGTCGTCACTGGCGCTCACACCGAGCAGGTCGTCGTTGAGGTCACCGGTGAAGTCGCGGTCGCCCTTGCTGTACGAGGCGGGGGTCGCGCCGAGCGGTGTGACGTAGGCGCTGATGCGCTGGCCGATGGAGCCCGGGGTGGAACCGACGTGCTTCTGCGAGGCGCTCACCGCGACGTCGGCGACCCGGTCGCTCCAGTTGCCGTGGGTGGTCATGATCGAGCCGTCGGCGTGGACGGCGGTGACCATGCCGACGTGCTGCGCCCAGCCGTTGGCGTACTCGAAGACCACGGCGTCTCCGACCTGGGGCTGGTACGAGGACGACGTATGCAGGGTGCCGTTGGCCTGGCCGTACGAGTAGAAGGAGGAGGCGCGGGCGTCCGTCCCGTTGACGTTGAAGCCCGAGTTCTTCCAGACCCACTTCACGAAGTCCGCGCACCAGGGCTCCGCCTCGGTACCGGTCGAGGTGTTGCAGCTCGTCAAGAAGCCCCTGCCGCCGAGGGAGTTCGTCGAGCAGGCGTTGTCGCCGACCTGGGCCCGGGCCAGGGCGGCGGCCTGCGCGGTCGTGTCGGCGAAGGCGGGGACGGTGATCAGGCTGAAGGCGCAGCCCACGGTGGCGAGGGTGACGCCGGCGGCGGAGAGGGTGCGACGGGTACGAAGCGACAGGGACATGACACATCCTTGGGTTGGGTTGGGTGCTGCTGATGGGAAGTCGGTAGGGCGCGCACGGTCCGCGATGACTGCTGCCCTGCAGGAGCAGCGGTCAGGGGGGACCGGGGCAGTCGAGGTGGAGGTGGAGCCGAGGAGGCCCAGTCGGGCCGGGGCCCGGAAGAGAGCCGAGGGCATGGGGCCGCGGGCGGAGGGCCGAGGGCGTGGAGCCAAGGGCGGAAGGCCGCGGGCGTGGGGCCGGCTGTGAAGGGCCTCGGGGGTGGGGGCCGGAGGCGGAGGGTCGGAAGCCCAGGACTGCTCCGACCGGCGCGAGGGCCTACTGCCAGATCATGTCGTCGGTGGTGACGACGACGGGCTCCGCGCCCGGAGCGGTGGCCGCGGTGACGCTCGCCGTGGCCGCTCCGGTGGCGGAGTCGGCGGCGAGGGCGGCGGACGGGGCGGCGAGGGCGAGGGCGGCGACCGCGGCGGCCACGGCGATACGGGTGCGGATCATGGCTGAAGTCCTTTGCTGTGTCGGATGCTTCGGAAGGGCCGAACCGGTCGTCATCCCGCGGTGATGCGTTCCCGGTTCCTGCCTGCCGGTCGGTGTTCCCTGCCGGCGACCACTACTTTCGTCGCCGCCCGGCGGCGGCGGAAGGGCTTCCCGGTGGACCGAATCGGCCTTGGACCTTTCCGTCCATCACTCGGTCTGCGGCCCGGAAGAGGACAGCATCTGCTCGAAGACGGGCGCGACCAGGGGGACTTGGGCATCGAGCAGGGTCCATCCCGTGAGCTCGGGGCAGTTGAGCAGGGCGCGCAGGCAGATCGCGCGCGCCGCCGCCTCCGCCTCCAGGAGCCCGTTCGACCGGAGGTACAGCCCCAGGACGGGGTGGGGTTGCGCGTGCGCGTGGACCGACACGTGCTCGACGCGCTCCTCGGGCAGGGCCTGGCCCAGGACGAGAGCACGGATGTCAGGCGGCAGGACCGCAGCGCCACCGAGCGCCTTCAGGCTCGCGTGGATGAGATACATGCACCCGACCCAATCAGGAATGCCGGACTCGCGGCACCCTGGCGCACCGGACCGTTTGGGCCTTTGGACCCTTCCGGCCAGACATCGAACGGAGGGTGACCGCCCGACGACCCTTATGGCATGATCGCGTCGCCTGACAAGGGTTGCCGGTCAAGTCCTGCTGGGGGGTTGGAGATGCTGGCCGTACTGGGTCTCGACGCGCGCGCGGAATCCGTCTACCGCGCGATGCTGGCCCGTCCACAGGACGGTGTGACCGGTTTGGCGCGACACACGGACCTCACCGAGGAGCAGGTGCGGGACGCGCTCGACCTGCTGAGCGAACTGGCGCTCGTACGGCCCTCCGCCGACGAGGAGGGCCGGATCCGGGCCGTCTCGCCGGACCTCGGCATGGAGATCCTGATGGCCCGCCAGCAGGCCGAACTCGCCGCCCAGCAGCAGCGGGTGGAGACCTCGCGGGCCGCCGCCGCGCAACTGATCGCCGAGTTCGCCGATCTGCGGCCGCAGGCGCCGAGCCCCGGCGTGCAGCAGCTGGTCGGCCTCGACCGGATCCGGGAGTGCCTCGCCCGGCTCACCCGCGAGACGACCACCGAGGTGATGACCTTCGCGCCCGACGGCGCCCACACGCCGGAGTCCATCGAGGCCGCCCGTCCGCTCAACGAGGCGTTACTGAAGCGCAGGATCCGGATGCGGACGATCTACCTCGACAGCGCGCGCAACAGCCCGCACACCGTCGAGTACGTCCACTGGCTGTCGGAGCGCGGCGCGCAGATCCGTACGTCCCCGGTCCTGCCGACCCGGATGATCATCACCGACCGTTCGACCGCCGTCATTCCGGTCAACAGCGACGACACGGCCGCCGGCGCCGTGGTCCTGACCGGACAGGGCACCCTCACCGCGCTGTGCGCGCTGTTCGACACCACCTGGGCTGCCGCACAGCCGCTCGGGCAGGTGGGAGCCCGCGACTCCCACGGCCTCACCGGCCCGGAGGCCACCACCATCCGGCTGCTCTCCGAGGGCTTCACGGACGAGGCGATAGCCAAGCGGCTCGGCGTCTCGCAGCGCACGGCACGCCGGATCGCCACCGACCTGATGGAACGGCTGGGCGCACGCAGCAGGTTCGAGGCGGGGGTCCGCGCGGTCCAGCACGGCTGGCTCCCGGCCCGGCCCGCCTGAGCCTTCCCTTCCGAGCGCCCGCCCGGCACCGCCGCGCCGCTCCTCCCCCACCGGGCCGCACCCTGACCGGTCCGCATCCCCGCCGGGCCGTGCCCGCACCGCGCAGGACCCGACCGCACCGCGCGTTCGCGCCGGACACCGCGCGTTAGGGTGTGGGGTGCTTCCGCGAACCCTCCTCACCAGCCGCTCCCTGGCCGACGCCGCGCTCCTGGCGCACACGGAGCAGGGTCAGGAGTGGCCGCTCCTCGTCTGGGCCCCGGGGCCGGGCGTGCGGATGGTGTCGAGCGCCGTCCTCGGCGGCGGCATCGGCGAGCGGGCGTGGGTCCTGAACGCCCAGGTCCCGCCCGGCTACGGCCGGCTCGACCCCGTCGCCCACCTCCGCGACCTGGCCTCCGGCGCGGGACTCGAAGGCGTCGGCGTCGGCCTCATGACGGCGGCCTCGGTCGCGGACCGGCGGCACGCGGCGGACGGCGGCGCACAGGCCGTGGTGACCGCCGGGATCGGCGTACGCGGCTGGGCAGCCGCACCGGCGGCCGGTGACCTCGCACCCCCGCGCCCCGGAACGATCAACATCATCGTGTCGCTCCCCGTACCGCTCACGGACGCCGCCCTCGTGAACGCCGTCGCCACCGCCACCGAAGCGAAGACCCAGGCCCTCGTCGAGCTCGGCGCCGACGCCTCCGGCACCCCCACGGACGCCGTCTGCGTCGCCGCCCCCTCCGCCACAGGCCCCGGCGCCGAGGCCTTCGCCGGCCCGCGCTCCCTCTGGGGCGCCCGGCTCGCCCGCGCGGTCCACCAGGCGACCCGAGCGGTCTGCGCGGACCTCCTCGCGGCCGAGAGGGCCGACCGGACCGGCTGACACCCGGGGAGACAGGCCGACCGAAGCCGTCGGCTCCGTCCGAACCCGGGCGGACGCGCCGACTCCGACCGACCTGCCGACCGAACCCGGAGCAGACGCGCCGCCCGAACCCGGGCGGATCCGTCGGCCGAACCCGGACGCTTCCGCCCTCGCATCGTTCGTGCGTCGTATTCTGGAGAGATGTCCGACACGACGCACGGCGTCACGACCGGTGCGGTGGCACGGCGCCTCGGGGTGTCGCCGACCACCCTGCGCTCATGGGACCGGCGCTACGGCATCGGTCCCGCGACACGCGAAGGCGGACGGCACCGGCGGTGGACCCCGGCGGACATCGCCATGCTGGAGGAGATGTGCCGGCTCACGGCCTCCGGAGTGCCTCCCGCGGAAGCGGCGCGGGAGGCCCGGCGTGACCGGGAGGGGCCGCAGGACCGGGCATCGGCCGGGGCGGCCCCCCGCCGTCCCGCCCGGCAGCCCGGCTCCGGCAACGGCCTGCCGCTCGGTGACGTGCGCCGGGAGTGCCGGGGACTGGCACGGGCCGCCGTGCGGCTGGACAGCCCGGCCCTGGACGTGATGTTGCGGGACGTCGTGGCGGAGCACGGGCTCGTCACCGCCTGGGAGGAGGTGATGGCGCCCACGCTGCACGCGGTGGGGCGGAAGTGGGAGTCCTCCGGGGACCGGTACGTCGAGGTGGAGCACCTGCTGTCCTGGCACGTGTCGACCGCGCTCCGGCTGACCGCGAGCCCCGGGCGCGGCTCCGTGGCCTCCGCGCCGCCGGTGCTCCTCGCGTGCGTCCCCGGCGAGCAGCACACCCTGCCGCTGGAGGCGTTGGCGGCGGGGCTGGGCGAACTCGGCCTGCCGACCCGGATGTTCGGCGCCGCCGTCCCCGCAGAGGCACTCGATGCGGCCGTACGGCGCATGGGGCCCGCGGCGGTCGTCCTCTGGTCGCAGTCGCGCTCCACGGCGCACCACGCGCTCGCCCGGCACGTCGCCGGCAGCGCGTTCGGAGTCAAAGGGGCCCGGACCTGCCCCCTCGTGGTGCTCGCCGGCCCCGGCTGGGCCGGCCGCACCACGGCGGCGGGCATGCCGCGCCCGGCCGGCCTGCGCGAGGCGCTCACGGTCCTCGCCCGCCTCTACCCGGAACCACGGACCACGGCCACCACCACGGCCACCACCACAGCCCCCTCTGACACCGGGTGAAGCCCCGACGACCGACCGGGCGCGGACGATCCGGCCCGGTCTTCCCCGAGCCCGCGCACACCGCCGGAATCCGGGTGCGTCCGCTCCCTCACCCCGGCACCATGGCCCGATGGAACACCCCCTCGTCGTCCCCGAACTCGCCGCCGCCGACGGCTTCGTGCTGCGGCCCTGGCGGCTCACGGATCTGCCGCTCGTGCGCGAGGCGGCGGCGGACGACTACATCCCGCTGATCACGACGGTCCCGTCGCCGTACACCGAGCCGGAGGGGGTCGCGTTCGTCGAGCGGCAGTGGGGCCGGGCGACCACGGGAACGGGGTACCCGTTCGTCGTCGTCGCCCCCGACGGCCGGCCCGTCGGCAACGTAGGACTGTGGTCCAGGCCGGAGCCCGATCGCGCGTCGGTGGGCTACTGGGTCGCCGCGTCGGGGCGGGGGCACGGCGCCGCGCTCGCCGCGCTGCGGGCCGTCGCCGACTGGGCGCAGCGGGACCTGGGGCTCACACGGCTCGAACTGCACGTCGAGCCGTGGAACACGGCCTCCGTACGGACCGCCGAGCGCGCGGGCTTCCGACGCGAACGGCTCGTGCGGGACGGCCTGCGGATCGGGTCCGGGTACCGGGACGTGTTCCTGTACGCGCGCCAGGACGGCCGGCACGGCGGGACTCCCGTCGAGTCGGCGACCGCCCTGTGACCCGCACGTCCCTGTGACCCGAGACGCCCCTGTGCCCCCGCCCGGACCTGTGTCGGCCGGGGACCGCGTCGGGGGCGGCGTCGGGAGCCGTGTCGGGGGCGACGCCCCGGCGACGTCCTCAGCCGTGGGAGAGCAGCGCGGCGGTGAGTTCGGCCGCGCGGCGGTGCCAGAGGCCGGCGCCGCGGAGCATGGCGTGGCCTCCGATCGGCATCGGGATGCCCGCCGCGTCGGCGCCGGCCGCCCGCGCCCTGCGGACGAAGTCCCAGGACTCGCGGGCGGAGGTGACGCGGTCGGCCTCGTCGTGGAGGAGGTAGAGCCGGCGGCCGCCGAGGTGGTCGACGGGTTCGCCGGCGGGGCACCAGGGCGCGAGGGCGACGACACCGCGGACGGCCGGGTCGCCGGCGGTCCTGAGCGCGGCGCGCCCGCCCATGGAGTGCCCGACGAGGACCACGGGCACCGGGCCCGCCTCCTCGCGCAGCCGGGCGAGGGCGGCCTCGGCGTCCCGGGCGGCGTCGGCGCGGTCGCCGTTCCAGCCCCGGTGGCCGTACCGCACCTCGGCGACCAGGACGTGCCGGCCCCGGACGGCGCGCGTGACCGCGGCGACGAAGGGGCGCATGCGCAGCGCGGGGAGGTTGAGTGCCGGCGGCGGCTCCGGGCCGTCGGCCCGGCCTCCGTGGAGCAGCAGCACGGCCGCGGTGGGCGCCTCGGGTGCGCTGCGGACGACGAGGCTGCCCGCCTCGGCCCTGCGGGTCCGGCATCCCGTCATCGCGCACCCGTCCCGGTCGCCCGTCGCCCGTACGGCCGGGGGTGGTCCCCGCTCGTCCGGGCCGTGCAGGCCGCGTCACCGGGCCGCTGCGCCATGAGGCCTCCATCCGTCGCTTCACCGCTCGCCGCCGTGGGCGGTCCCCTCGCACCCGGGGAGTCGAGCCTGGGAGCCGCAGTCTGCCAGGTCGCACGGTCCGTCAGATACGGGCCCGGGCCACTCGCGCGACTTCGGATACGGACAGGGACCACGCGTGCGCGTACGGGTAGGAAGTAGGGCACCCGCCGGGGTGCGGAGGCGGCACGCGTGCGCGTACGGGCGGCTCGTCCGCGGACGGTGGCGGGGACCGCTCCCGGCAGGCTCAGCCCGCTGCCGCCAGGCCCCGTCGCATGCGCTGGAGGCCCCGGCGCGCGTGGCTCTTGACCGTGCCCAGGGGCAGCCCCGTCCGGTGGGCGATCTGCACCTGGGTGAGGTCGCCGAAGAACGCGAGGGTCAGCACGTCGCGCTGGTCGCGCGGCAGGCGCGCCAGTTCGCGGGTGACGACGATCCGGTCGAGGACCCGCTCGGGGTCCCCCTGCGCGGTGACGGCGGTCTGCACGGCCGCGCCCGCCGCGGCGACGAGGTCGAGTCGGCGCGTCCGTGCGGTGAGGGCGTCGGCGATCTTGCGGCGGGCGATGCCGACCAGCCAGGCGGGTACGGGTCCGCGTTCGGGCCGGTACCCGGCACGTCCCCGCCAGGCGGCGAGGAAGACCTGCTGGGTGACGTCCTCGGCTTCGCGCGCGTCACCCAGGACACGGGCCGCCAGGGTGTGGACGAGCCGGCTCCACCGCCGATGGGCGAGGGCGAGGCACTCTTCGTCGCCCCGGACGAGCCCCCGACCGATCTCCTCGTCCGACAGCGCGCCGACCTCGCGCCCTGCCGCCCCGACCTCGTGCCGTGCCGTCCCACCCGCGTGCGCTGCCGTCCCGACCTCGTGCCGTGCCGCTCCGTACGCGGCCGGGGCGACGTGCGGGAAGGGGGACGCGCGGAGGCCGAGGAGGGCGGGAAGGGTGTCCAGGGACGGGGAGGCGTGCGGGGACACCGACGGGGGGACCGGACGGGCGAGCGGGTACGTGGTCGTGGTCATGGCGGCTGCTCCTCGTCCTCCCGGAGCTCGGTGCTCCCGGCCCACCCAGCGTCCGGCCGGGGGTGCGGGCACCTCAAGTCGCATCGTTCGTGCGTCGTATCCCCGACGACTCTCCGACGACTTCCCGACGACGCAGGCCGTGCCCCGCCCGACGACACGCCCCCGGCCCCGCCCGTGGCCGGGGGGTCAGTCCCGGCCGCGCGCGTGCCGGAAGCGGGCGAGGCCGTCGGCGAGGTCCACGATCGGGTCGGGGTAGTCGTACGAGGCGCGGTCCAGGCCCTTCAGCCGCCAGGGTTCGTGGATCGAGGCACCGGGCAGTTCGGTGAGCTCGGGGACCCAGAGGCGGACGTAGGCGCCGTCGGGGTCGTACCGCCGGCCCTGGAGGACGGGGTTGAGGACGCGGTGGGGGCGGGTGTCGGTGCCCGTACCGGCGACCCACTGCCAGTTGAGCTGGTTGTTGGCGACGTCGCCGTCCACGAGGAGGGCAAGGAAATGGCGGGCCCCCTCCCGCCAGTCGATGTAGAGCGTCTTCGCGAGGAAGGAGGCGGCGAGCAGCCGGCCCCGGTTGTGCATCCAGCCCTCGTGGGCGAGTTGGCGGAGGGCCGCGTCCACCACGGGGTACCCCGTCCGGCCCTCCCGCCACGCCTGCAGGTCGGCTTCCGCCCGCGCGCCGCGCCGCCAGTGGTCGAGCCGCGGCCGGTAGTCCTCGACGGCCGTCTCGGGACGCGCGGCGAGGACCTGCTGGTGGAAGTCCCGCCAGCAGAGCTGCCGTACGAAGGCCTCGGCACCCGCCCCGCCGCGGGCCCGCGCCCGGTGGACGGCCTCGGTCGCCGAGACCGCGCCGAAGTGGAGGTACGGGGAGAGGCGCGAGGTCGCGTCGCCCGCGAGGTCGTCGTGGCCCGTCTCGTACGAGTCGGCGTGCCGGGACAGCCAGGCGCCGAGCCTCCGGCGGCCCTCCGTCTCCCCTCCCGTGGCGAGGCCTTCGGACACGTCCGCCACCGCGGATCGCTTCGGCAGCGCCTCGGAGCGCGGTCCGCCCGGCACCCGCACCGCCCGCGGGGCCGCGAGGGGAGTCCTGAGCGGTTCGGCCGACCAGCGCCTGAGGTACGGGGTGAAGACGGCGTAGTGGTCCGAGCCCTGCGGGGTGACGTCGCCGGGCGGTACGACGGTGGTCACGGCGTCGTGGACGTACAGGCGGCATCCGACGGACTCCAGCGCCCGCCGCAACCGCGCCTCCCGGCCGCGCGCGAACGCCGAGTGCCCCGCGGCCATGTGGACCTCGTCGGCCTCCGCCCGCCGCACCACGGCGCACACCTCGGTGACGGTGTCGCCGCCGCGGACGAGGAGTCGGCCGCCGCGCTCCTTCAGGCCCGCGTCGAGGTCGGCCAGGCAGTCCGCGAGGAAGGCGAGCCGGTTGGGCGCCGCGAACCCCGCCCGGTCCACGGCGGGGTCCCGCACGAACAGCGGCACGACCTCGTCCGCCGCGTCCACGGCGGCGCGCAGGGGTGCGTGGTCGTGCAGGCGCAGGTCGGACGTGAACAGGACGACGGAGACGGTCATGGCGCCACTCCCGGCGATCGGCCACCGGGCGGGCGGGCCACGGGGGCTGCGCGCAGCCGGTGGGCTGGTGTGCTGACGTGCTGTGCGTGCTGGTCTGCTGCACTCCCCTTCCGCCCCCGGCCGTCCCTCGGATGCGGCAGCCCACGGCTCCCCGTCGGCGGAGGCCCGTCACCCGCCACCGGACAGGCCCGGGCCGGCGCCCGCGCCCTTCTCCGCCCCCACCGCCCCGCCCATGGCCGCTCCCTTCTCCGCGTCCTTCTCCGTGCCCTGCTCGGCGGCCTTCTCGGCGGTCCGCGCGATGTTCCTCGCCATGCCGCCGAAGACGACGGCGTGGAAGGGCGCGACGCTCCACCAGTACAGCTGTCCCGCGAGGCCCCGGGGGTGGAAGAGGGCGCGCTGGCGGTAGCGGGTGCGGCCCGTGCCGTCGGGTTCGGCGCGCATCTCCAGCCAGGCGAGCCCGGGGAGGCGCATCTCGGCCCGCAGGCGGAGCAGGGTGCCCCGTTCGATCTCCTCGACCCGCCAGAAGTCGAGGGCGTCGCCGACCCGGAGCCGCTGGGCGTCGCGTCGGCCCCGGCGCAGCCCCACTCCCCCGGCGAGCCGGTCGAACCAGCCGCGTACGGCCCAGGCCAGCGGGAAGGAGTACCAGCCGTTCTCGCCGCCGATGCCCTCGATGACCTGCCACAGCTCCCGTGGTCCGGCGTCGACGGTCCGTTCCCGTTCGTCCGTGTAGAGGCTGCCGCCCGCCCAGTCGGGGTCGGTGGGCAGCGGGTCGCTGGGGGCGCCCGGCAGCGACGCGGAGGACCAGCGGGTCGTGACGCCGGCCTCCCTGACCCGCTGGAGGGCGAGGGCGAGGGCCCGGTCGAAGGACAAGGGGGCGCCGGGCGGGTCGGGGACGTGGTCGGAGATGTCGTGCTCGGCGCACACGACCTCGACCCGCAGGGACTCGGCGAGCGGGCGGGCCAGCGCCGCGGGCACCGGGGTGACGAGTCCGATCCAGTGGCTGGAGAGGCGCGGGGTGAGCATCGGGACGGGCACGATGAGCCGCCGGGGCAGTCCGGCGACCCGCGCGTACCTGATCATCATCTCCCGGTACGTGAGGACGTCGGGGCCGCCGATGTCAAACGCCCTGCTGACCTCCGGCGGCATCCGGGCGCTGCCCACCAGGTAGCGCAGCACGTCGCGGACGGCGATGGGCTGGACCCGGGTGCCGACCCAGCTCGGCGTCACCATCACGGGAAGCCGTTCGGTGAGGTACCGGAGCATCTCGAAGGAGGCGGAGCCCGAACCGATGACGACGGCGGCCCGCAGCACGGTGGTCGGGACGCCGGATTCCAGGAGGATCCGCCCGACCTCGGCCCGTGAGCGCAGGTGCGGGGAGAGTTCCCGCTCGGGGACGCCGGCGGGCGTGAGGCCGCCGAGGTACACGATGCGGCGCACCCCCGCCGAGCGGGCCTCCTCGGCGAAGGTCCGTGCCGCGAGCCGGTCGGTCTCCTCGAACCCGTGCCCCGCTCCCAGGGAGTGCACCAGGTAGTAGGCCACCTCCACGTCGCGGAACGCGGGGCGCAGGCTCGCCGCGTCGGTCACGTCGCCCCGCACCACGTCGACCCGGTCGGCCCACGGGTGGTCCCGCAGGTTGGCGGGGGTGCGGGCGAGGCAGCGGACGCGGTGTCCGGCCGCGAGCAGCTCGGGCACCAGCCGTCCGCCGATGTAGCCGCCGGCGCCGGTCACCAGGCAGAGCCCTCTGGGATGCGTCGTCATGGGATGTGCTCCGTTCCGTCCCCGGGGTGGTCGCGGCGGCCCCGCGCGGGGCGGTGCCCTGGAAGATTCTTCTCCGTCCGCGGCCCGGACGGATGCACGGGAACGACGTCTATAGGCTGGACGCGTGCCCAGCGAAGAAGACCGAGACGCTACCGCCGCCCCCGGGGGCGTGACGGGTGACCTGCAGAGCTTCGCCGTCGCGCTGCGCCGGACGCAGGGCGAGATCAACCGCCTGGTGCACGGTTTCGCCCAGGCGCAGGGGCTGCATCCGACGGACGTACAGGCGCTGGCCGTGGTCCTGGACAGTCCCGAGCCGCTGACGCCGGGGCGGCTCCGGGAGCATCTCGGTCTGACGTCGGGCGCGGTGACGGCGTGCCTCGACCGGTTGGAGAAGGCCGGGCACATCCGCAGGTCGCGGGAGAGCGCGGACCGCCGGGTGGTGCACGTGCGGTACGAGGAGGGGGCGAAGGCCGCCGCCCGGCGCTACTTCATGCCGCTCGCGGAGGCCGCGGAGCGGACGCGGGAGCGGTTCGACGCCGACGAACTCGCCGTGGCCCTGCGCTTCCTGAACACCCTGAACGAGGAGCTCGGCGCCCTGCGCGTTCCGCGTCGCTGAACCGGCCGCATCCGTTCGGGCGCTCGCGTCCGAAGGAGTGGTGTCCCCCGTACGACCGTCGGGGAACCGTCGTGGTACAAATCTTTCTCAATCATTGAGATAGTTAATGATCGAGACAAAGTTCGGAGTTCCCATGCCCCGCGCCGCGCGCCGGACCCGCCTCCTCCTGCCCCTGGCACTCCTCGCCGTCTGGCTCGTCGTGGGCGGCGGGCTCGGCCCGTTCGCCGGCCGACTCGGCGAGGTGTCCACCAACGACCAGGCCGCCTTCCTGCCCCGCAGCGCCGAGTCCACCCGGGTCGTCGAGGAGCAGAAGGCCTTCCGCTCCTCCGAGGCCGTACCCGCGATCGTGGTGTGGACGGCACGGGACGGCGGGACGCTGGCGCCCGGGTCCACGGAGGCGGCGACCCGCTCCCTCGCCGGCCTCGCCGGGCGTCCGGGCGTCGCCGGGCCGCCCTCCCCCGCGCTGGCGTCGGAGGACGGCCGGGCGCTGCGGTCCGTCGTCCCGCTCCGGCCCGGTCTCGGCGACGAACTGCCGGTCACGCTCGACGCGATCCGCGCCGCGGCGGCCTCGGTGCCGGGGACGACGGTGGGGCTCGCGGGCCCCGCCGCCACCCAGGCCGACCTGTCCGGCGCGTTCGCCGGCATCGACGGGCTCCTGCTCGGCGTCGCGCTGGTCGCGGTGCTGCTCATCCTGCTGGTCGTCTACCGCAGCGTCCTGCTGCCCCTGATGATCATTCTGGGGGCGGTGTTCGCGCTGGGTCTGGCGTGCGCGCTCGTGTACGTCCTCGCCGACGCCGGCCTGGTCAGGGTCGACGGCCAGGTGCAGGGCATCCTGTCCATCCTGGTGATCGGCGCCGCGACCGACTACGCCCTGCTCCTGGCGGCCCGCTACCGCGAGGAGCTCGCCGCCCCCGGCGCGGACCGCTTCGCCGCGATGGCCAAGGCGCTGCGCCGCTCCTTCGAACCCGTCGTCGCCAGTGCCGCCACCGTGGCCCTGGCCCTGATCGCCCTCCTCGTCAGCGACCTGGCCAACAACCGGGCGCTCGGTCCGGTCGGCGCGATCGGCATCGTCTGCGCGGTGCTGAGCACCCTCACCTTCCTGCCCGCGGCCCTCGTCCTCACGGGCCGGGCCGCGTACTGGCCGGCCCGCCCGAAGCCACGCCCCGCCGACACCGCCACTACCGACACCACCGGCACCACCGCCCCCTCCCCCGCCAAGGGCGGTCAGGCCGTCTGGGAGCGCGTCGCCGCCCTCGTCGACCGGGCGCCGCGCAAGGTGTGGGCGATCTCCCTCGCGGGCCTGCTGGCCTGCGCCGCCTTTGCGCCCGCCCTGGACTCCCGGGGCGTGCCCCTGGACGAGATCTTCGTGAACGACGCGCCGTCCGTCACCGCGCAGGACACCCTCGGCCGCCACTTCCCGGGCGGCGCGGGCAACCCTGCGGTGATCATCGCCGACGCTCCGGCGGCCGCCCGGGTGGTCGCCGCGGCGGAGGCTGTGGACGGCGTCGACTCGGCGTTCCCGGTGGACGCCGCGGGCCGCCCCGCGCCCGGTGCGCCGCTCGTGGTCGACGGCCGGGTGCGCGTCGACGCCACGCTGACCGCCGCGTCCGACAGCGACGCGGCCAGGGAGACGCTCGCCCGGCTCCGTACGGCCGTCCACGCGGTCCCGGAGGCCCACGCGCTGGTGGGCGGCTCCACCGCGCAGCAGTACGACACCCAGCGCACGGCGGCACGGGACCGCGCGCTGATCGTGCCGGTGGTCCTGGCGATCATCCTGCTGATCCTCATGGCGCTGCTGCGCTCCGTGGTGCTGCCCCTGCTCCTCGTCGCGACGGTGGCGCTCAACTTCGCCGCCACCCTGGGCGTCTCGGCACTCGTCTTCGAGCACGTCCTCGGCTTCACGGGCACCGACGCGTCCGTGCCGCTGTACGGCTTCGTCTTCCTCGTCGCGCTCGGGGTCGACTACAACATCTTCCTCATGTCCCGGGTCCGGGAGGAGTCGCTGCGCCACGGGGTCCGCGAGGGCGTCCGGATCGGCCTGACCGCGACCGGGGGCGTGATCACCTCCGCCGGTGTCGTCCTCGCCGCGACGTTCGCCGCGCTCGGGGTGATCCCGCTGGCCTTCCTCGTGCAGATCGCGTTCATCGTCGCCTTCGGGGTCCTGCTCGACACCCTGGTGGTCCGCTCGCTCGTGGTCCCGGCGCTGGTGCGCGACCTCGGCCCGCGGGCGTGGTGGCCGGGCGCGCTCGCCCGGCCCCGCGCGGACGCGCTCACGGGGTCCCCGGAGTCCCCGTCGGCCGGGCCGGAGCGGGACATGCCACGACCCCCGGCCGGACGGAGAGCTTGAGCCCGGGCGCGGTGAGGAGGCCGGGGATCTGGAAGTCCTGCGCGGTGCCGACGATCGCGTCGAACTTGGCGTAGCGCGCCTGGATGCCGAAGCGGTGCTGCGGGCTGTCCAGCGGGTTGACGACGTACGCGCCGGTGGCGTCCTTGACGGTCTTCACGTCGGCACCGTTGACGTTCAGGTCGACGACGCCGTCCATGTCGAGGACGCCGGTGGCGCTGCGCAGGTCGAGGACGGTGTTCTTCGTCCTGATCTCCCAGGAGCCGGGGTTGCCGTCGCCGAGGGTCAGCAGCAGCGTGTACGTGGCTCCCGCGATCTGCTGCCGCTGGCTGAGGCAGAGGCCGTTGAGCATGCCGTCGGCGAAGCCCATGCGGAGCACCCGCTGGGTCGCGGTGGAGCCGTCGGGCCGTACGACGGTCTGGTCGACGACCGCGGCGCCGTACTGGGTTCCGTACAGGCTGCTGGTCGTGAAGTCGACGGGACGGTCCTGGATCCGGAGTCCGACGGCCAGCGCTCCGCCGGCCATGGCGGAGCCGATGCCGCCGGCGGCGGCGAGCGCGGGCACGGCGACGGCCAGGGAGCGGCGCCAGTGGGTGCGTCCCTCGAAGGGGCGGCGGTCGGGGCTCATGGGGTGGTCACCGTGATGGTCCCGGGGAGGTGGACGGGGTTGTCGGTGGAGTCGAGGGCGGCGTGGTCGTCGACGGTGCGGATGGCGTAGATGTCGCCGACGAAGTCCTCGGCCCCGGCGGTGAGGGGGATGAGGGAGCCGAAGAAGTCGAGCAGGCCCTGCACCCCGCAGATCTTGACGAGCACCCGGACGCAGACGTTGGTGATGTTCCCCCACATGGTGGTCGTCTCTGGCTTCCCCGCGCTGTCGTATCCGCCGAGGGAGCCTTCCTGGGGCACGTCGATGGAGACGGTGTGGCCGGCCGCCCGCTGGGTGACGTTCATGTGCGAACGGATCTTGAGCTTGGTGAAGGTGTACTGGGTCGTCGTCCGCGTCGTGCCGTCGGAGAGCCGGATCGTGACGTTCTTGTCCACGGTCATGGAGACGGCGACCATGCTGGAGATGGTGACGTGCAGGGGGTCCGGCGAGGGCAGGAAGGGCACGCCCAGCGGTTCGGGCGCGGCGGTCGGTCCCGAGGCGCTGCTGGGCTGGCCCGACCAGACGGCGGTGACGACCGCGAGCAGCAGGGCGGCAGCCACCGCGAGCGCCTTCCGGCGGGTCTTCCGGCGCGTCACCCCTCCACCGCCTCGCGTGCCCGGCGCGGGCGCTTGGCGCCCCAGCCCACCATCATCGAACCGCCGAGGACTCCGAGCGCCATGCCGAGGAGGAATCCGCCGAGGTTGGAGACGACCAGCGAGACGACCGCGAGGACCGCGCCGATCAGCCCGAAGGTGTAGCGCTGGGCGGGCAGGGCGAGCGGGACGAGCCCGCAGAGGATCATCCCGCCGCCGACCAGGTAGCCGGCCACTCCCCCGAAGCCCGTGCTGACGATCAGCTGCAGGGAGCTGAGGGAGAACTTGAGGACGGTCCAGCCGCCCGCGACCAGCCACACCCCGCCCCAGAACGGCCGGGTGCGGCGGAAGGCGCGGAACCAGCGGTACGCGGCCTTCGCCCGGCTCAGCATGCCGTGGCCGATCCCGCGACGACCCTGATCTTCAGGTCGGGGAGGACGAGCGCCCCGGCCATCTCGGCGTCGTAGGCGGTGGCGTTCAGTCCGTGCAGCTTGATGGAGCTGCCGCCCTCGCCGCCGGCCGAGCCGAGGCCGAACCCGCCGGGCAGGGCGCCGGTGAGCGGCTTGCCGGCCACGGTGACCTGGTCGGCGGACTGGCCGATGACCGCGTTCTGGAGCGTGGTGGGTCCGTACGCCTGGAGTTCGGTGGCCTGGATGTAGAGGTTCGACGCGTCGATGTCGGTGGTGAAGGTCCCCGGCGGGGTGGCGGTCACCGTCTGGCCGCCCGTCAGGAGCAGCGAGTACGGCACTCCGGCGATCGTCTGGTGCACGATGCCGCACAGTCCGGCGAGTCCGGCGCTCGCGAAACCGACGCGGGCCATGGCCGTGTTGGTGGTCGACGTGCCGTCCGGGCGGCCCACGGCCGGGGTGTTGACGACGGCTCCGAAGCCGGTGCCCGCGACGCCGTTGGACGTCAGGGTGAAGGGCTGGCCGGTGACGCTGAAGTTGGCGGCGAGCGCGCCCTGCGCCAGCGCCGTGCCGAGCGCGCCGACGGCGATCACCGAGGGGACGAAGGCCAGTGCGCCGCGGCCCCAGCGGGTGCCCCGCCGGGTGCCGTCGGCCGCCTCGGCGAGCATCCGGGCGTTCCAGTCGGAGACGGCACGGGGGCCGGCCGCGCGCACGCGGGCGAGGGACGGGCCGAGGCGGTCTGTCATGCGTGTCATACGGATCCGCTCCCAACGGACGCGGGGGGTACGGGTGTTCCGGCGGCCGGCCCGCGGTCGCGGCGCAGCGGGCCGCCGCGCCTCCGGGCGGGCTTCTCGGGCAGCCAGGCGAACGCCATCGAGCCGCCGAGGACGGAGAGGACCATGCCGACGAACAGGCCGCCGAGGTTGGACAGCGGGAAGGAGGCGACTCCCGCGATCACGGCGATGACGCCGGCGGTGTGGCGCTGGCTCGGCAGCAGCAGGACGAGCAGGGCCATCGCCATGATGACGACGCCGCCGGCCATGCCGGCGATCCCTCCGACGCCGACCTGGAGGATCTTGCCGAGCGGCGCCATCGGCAGGAAGAAGATGACGAAGCCGCCGGTTCCGGTCCACAGGGCCGCCCAGAAGGGCCGGGTGCGGCGCCAGCGGCGGAACGCGCGGCGCGCGCGGTGCGCCCTGCCCTGGTCGGGTTCCCGGGACGGCTCGGCGGGCTCGGCCGAGGCCGTCGGCCCTGCCTGTCCGGACGGCGGATCGGTGGTCATGAAGGCCTCACAGCGGTGGGTCGAGGGGGGAGGCCGGGGCCCCGCGCGGTACGGGATGCGCGGGGCCCCGACCGGTTCGGGCGGTGCGGTCGCGTCCGGGTCAGCAGGCCTTGTCGCCGTGGGTGATGCCGATGGCGAGGTCGGGCAGGGTGATCGCGCCGGAGATCGTGGCGCCGTTGGCGTCGGCGTTGAGGTTCTTGATGTCCGTGCGGCCACCGGTGGCGTCCAGGCCGAACTGGCCCGGGGTGCCGTCGTTGATGCCGGTGCCCTTGATCGCGGCGCCGTCGGCTGCGGCGCCGATGACGTTCGGGGTGGCGTCGCTCGCGTTGAGCGTGGCCGTGGCGGCCTTGAGCGACTGGGCGTCCAGGACCAGCTTGTTGGCCTGGAGGCCGGCGCCGGCGACGAGCTGGTCGCTGGTGAGCGGGGTCGCCGCGGCGGGCGAGGAGATGTTCAGCGACCACGTGCCGAGGCTTCCGATCACCGGAAGGTTGACGGACTGGACGGCGTGGACGCAGATGCCGTCGAGCCCGGCCTTGGCGATGCCGACCTCGGCGGCGCCCTTGGCCCCGCCGGCGTCGATGGTGTGCATGACGGCGCCGATGCCCTGGTGCGCGGCCACGGTCTTCGAGCTGAGGGTGAAGGGGACGCTCGTCAGCGAGAGGTTCGCGGCGAGCGCGCCCTGGACCATCGCCGTGGCCATCGCCGCGACGGCCGCGGTCGCGGGCACGGCCAGGAACGCCGATCTGCGCCAGCGGGTGACGCCTCTGGTCTCGTTCTGCATGGGATCTCCAACCTTCGGGCCGCACCGGGTCGAATGACACTTCGCGGCTTCCTGTTCGAGAATTGGACACTCTTTGAAGGAGTGTCAACACTTCGGACAATCCTGGGAAGAATTGCGCTGGACTAGGCTTGGCCGATGCCACGGTTCAGGGAGACGGTTCGGACACTGCTGCGCGAGCGCCTGCTGGACGCCGCGTACGAGGCGGTCGCGGACCGCGGGTTCGACAAGCTGCGCATGGCGCACCTGGCCGGCGCGGTCGGCGTCAGCCGCCAGACCCTGTACTCGGAGTTCCCGTCCAAGGAGGCGGTCGGCGAGGCCCTCTTCCAGCGCGAGCTGGAACGCTGCCTCGTCGGCATCCAGCAGGGCCTGGACGCCCACCGGGACGACCTCCACGCGGCCGTCGAGGCGGCCGTCGGCTTCACGCTCACGCTGGCCGGCCGCAACCCGCTGATCAAGGCCATGCTGACCAGCGCGGGCGAGGACGGACTCCTCCCCTACCTCACCACCCGCTCCGCGGCGGCGTTCGAGACGGCGACGGCGATGGCCGACGCGTACGTCACGGAGGCCTGGCCGACCGTCGACCCGGTGGCCCGCGAACTGGCCGTGGACGCCGCGGTCCGGCTGACCGCCAGCCACATCGTGCAGGCCGGCCCCTCCCCCGAGGCGTCGGCCCGCCGCGTCGCGGACACCGTGGTCCGGGTCGCCCTGAGCACCGGCCGCGAGGAGATCCCCCGGTAGCACCCAGGGGTGTCCGGCCGATCAGCCCGGCCTGGAGCGTGCGTGCCGGGCGCCGCGGGGCCGCCCTTCGGGCGACGACGGGAATGTGACGACAGGCCCTAGGGACCCGGCCCCGGGTACGCCTCCAGGACCGGCCTATTGCCGATGTCCCCCGCCGACGTGACCGGGAAGGCCCGCAGTCCGACCCTCCCCTCCACCCGGCCGATGTCACCCCAGCCGTACGTCCGGGAGTCGTCGGACAGGTCGGGGTTGTCCCCCAGGTAGAAGAACGCGCCCTCGGGCACGGTCCGCATCCCGGGCCTCGCCGACCGCGTGCCGTCGGGCGCGCAGCAGGCACCCGTACGGCGGGCCTGGGCCGTCCACTGGGGCGCCACCACCCGGTACACGGGCCCCCGTCCGCCCTCCTGGAGGAGCACCTGGAACGGCTCCTCCGGCGTGGACACGACGGCGACCCGGTCACCCGGCAGCCCGATCACCCGCTTCACCAGCAGCGCGTCCCTTCCGGTGGCCCGCAGCAGCACCACGTCGAACCGGCGGGCCTCGCCCGCCGACCCCGGCGCCACGAGGATCCGGTCCCCCTGGTGGAGGGTGGGCGCCATGCTCGTGCCGTCGACCCTGACGCCGAGCGCGGTCACCGCCACGCCCGCGACGAGACTGAGCAGCACACCGGCCCCGAGGACGGCACCGGCCACCCGGCGCGGGTTCACCGGCGGCGCGTGGGGTCCGGGGGCCTCACGGCGCCGGACCGGTCGATTTCGGTCATGGCGGGACGGTAGGACGGGGCGCGGACGGCGGCTGTGACCGTACCGCTCACGGTTGTTGACCGCGACCGCGGCGAGCCTGCCCGCCTCCCTCGAACCGTTCGTTCCGCCCTACGGCCCCGACGTCCGCCGCGACCCCCCGGGGCCGCGCCCGGTACGCCCGGGGCGTCTCGCCGGTCCAACGCCGGAACGCCCGGTGGAAGGCGCTGGGTTCGGAGAACCCGAGCTGGCGGGAGAGCCGCTCGATGGAGACCCGGCCGCCGGCCAGTTCGGCGATGGCGTGATCGCGCCGCACCTGGTCGCGGAGCCGCTGGTACGTGGTCCCCTCGGCGGCCAGTTGGCGGCGGAGGGTCTGCGGGCTGACGGACAGCCGGTCGGCGAGCTGCTCGGGCGTCGGCACCGGCCCGGCGGGCAGGGCCCTCCCCATCAGGTGCCGCACGCGGCCCGTCGCCGTACTGCCGTAGTCGGCGCAGACGAGCACGTCGACGGGGGCGCGGCGGAGGAAGACCTTGAGCGCCGCCGCGTCGCGGAGGACGGGTTCGTCGAGGTCCGCCCGGTCGAAGACGGCGGCCGTGCGTCCGGCGCCGAACACCCGGGGCGCGCCGAACAGGAGGGCGTACTCCCCGGAGTGACGGGGTTCGGGGTGGGTGAACTCGACCCGCCGCAGGCCGATCCGGCGGCGGATGAGCCAGCCGGCGAAGCGGTGCGCGACGAGCACGGTGGACTCGGCTCCGAAGTGCAGCGGGTCGTCGTACGCGGAGACGTCGAACTCCATGCGGGCCTCGTCGGGTTCGCCGGCCTCCCCCGCCGCGGGCTCGACGAGTCGGAAGCGCGGTCCGGCGGGGAAGAGGGAGTAGAAGGCCTGGCAGCGCCGGAGCGCCTCGCGCAGGTCCCGGCTGCCGTGGACGGCGACGTGGGCCATCATCGCGAAGGTCCCCACCTTGCTGGGCGCGCCGCCGAAACCGATCAACTCGTCGTCGAGCGTGGCCCACAGCATCCTGACGAGCTGTCCGAACTGTTCGGCCGGCACGCGCGCGCGGGGTTCGTCGGCGAGGGTGGAGGGCAGTCCGGCGCGGGCGAGCAGCGACGTCACGGCCACCCCGCGCCGCTCGGCGCCGAGGAGCACGGCCCGTACGTGGTGGGCGCTGACCGAGTGCGTCGGCATGTGTGGGGCCCCCGTCCCGGCGGTGTCGGGCCCCGGGCCCGCCGGAGCTGGACACTTTGATCGAAGGATGTCCAAGTTCCGACACTCTACTGGGAACTGTAAGGCGGTCGAAGACGCCATCCTGTGAACGGGACACAGGTCACAGACGTACGGTCGTGGCCGACAGCAGTGCACCGAGGGAAGAGGGGCAGTACATGAGCGGAGTGGCACGCCGGACGGTGGTCGCGGCGGCGGGCAGCGCGGGCCTGGTGGCGGCGCTCGCCGCCTGCGGCGGCGGCTCGGACGACAAGAACACGGCAGCGGAGGGCGCCACGCTCGCCCGCACCGGCGACATCCCGGTGGGCGGCGGGAAGGTGCTCGCCGACCAGGGGGTGGTGATCACCCAGCCGAAGGCCGGCGAGTTCAAGGCCTTCTCCTCGAAGTGCACCCACGCGGGCTGCGCCGTCAGCGCCGTCAAGGACGGCGCCATCGTCTGCCCGTGCCACCAGAGCCACTTCGACGTGTCGGACGGCAGCGTGAAGTCCGGCCCGGCGCCGTCCCCCCTGCCGCCGACGCCGATCCAGGTGGTGGGCGACGAGATCAGCCTCGGCTGACGGCACCTCCGGTCCGCCCGGGACCGCGGGGAGCCTTCCAGCAGTCCAGCACCTCGTCGGTCGTCGTGATCGTGGCCACGAGGGCGAGGGTGTGACGGATCATCGCGGGGGTGTAGTCGGCCGGCACCCCCGCGATGGCGTCCCCGGGCACGACCACCGTGTAGCCGCGGTTCACGGCGTCGAACACCGCGTTGGGCACGGCCACGTTGGCCGAGACGCCGGTGACGATCAGCGTCCGGCAGCCGAGGTTGCGGAGCAGTGCGTCGACGTCGGTTCCGGCGAGCGGCGAGAGCCCGTGCAGGCGCCGGACCACGAGGTCCTCGTCGACGACCTCGATCGGCGCGGCGACCCGTACCGCCCTGCTGCCGCTGTGCTGCTGCACGGGCAGCCGGCCGGCGGCCCGGAACAGCCTGGCGTTGCTGTTGGCCCCCCGGCCGTCGGGGCGCCGCTCCGCGACGGCGTGCATCACCTGGACGTCCGCCCGGTGCGCCGCGGCGACCAACCGGGCGACGTTCCGCAGGGCGCCCGATCTGCGTGCGGCGGTGGCCAGTTCGGGCAGTGCGCTGTCCGGGCCGACGACCCCCTCCTGGCATTCGACGGTGAGCAGGACGACTCCGCCGTCCGGGCGGAGCCGTTCCCCGAGCCGTTCTGCCGAACTCTGACCCATGGTCTCCCCTTGCACGCGCGCGGATGGCCCTCCATGCTTTCTGACGTCTCATCAGAAATCCAGAAGGGTGCGGACGATGACCGTCGCACAGCGCCGTGGACGCCGGATCATGATGACCCCGGCCGAGCTCGACTCCTTCCTCGCCGAACAGCGCACCTGCCGGGTCGCGACCGTCTCCGCCGACGGCCGCCCGCACGTCAGCGCGCTCTGGTTCGCCTGGGACGGAACCTCGCTGTGGCTGTACTCGCTGACCCGCAGCCGCCGCTGGGCGGAACTGCGCGCCGATCCGAGGATCGCGGTCGTGGTCGACGACGGCGAGGAGTACGGCGACCTCCGCGGGGTCGAACTCTCGGGCACGGCCGTCTTCGTCGGCGAGTCCCCGCGCACCGGCGAACCGTGCCCCGAACTCGACGTCGTCGAGCGGCTCTTCGCCGCCAAGAACTTCGGCCTCGACGCCATGCCCCACGACGGCCGGCACGCCTGGCTCCGCCTCACCCCGGACGCCGTCGCCTCCTGGGACTTCCGCAAGCTCGCCGACCTCTGACCGACCGGGCACCCGGCGAGGCACGGGCGCGGCCGGACCGGCGGTAGGCACCGGCCCCCCGCCCCCGCTGCCGCCAGGCCCCCCGACCCCTAACTCCCCAGAGGCTCCGCCGCCGCCCGCAGCGCTGCGACGACCGCCCGTACGGAGGGCCGGCGGCCCGCGTCGGCGCGCCAGGTCGCGTAGATGTGCCGCCGCACCTGCTGCCGTACGGGCACGAAGACGACCCCGTCCGGAACCGGACGACCGAGCCGGGGCGTGACGCACACCCCGAGCCCGGCGGCGACGAGGGCCAGTTGGGTGTGGTGCTCCCCCGCGAGGTGACCGATGCGCGGTTCGATGCCCTGCGAGCGCAGGGTGAACATCAGCCAGTCGTGGCAGAACTCGCCCTCGGGCCAGGACACCCACTCCTCGTCGGCGAAGTCCTCCAGGTCCACCGTCTCGCGGCCGGCCAGCGGATGCCCGGCGGGCAGGGCCACGTCGGCGGAGTCGTCGAGGAGGTGGGCGCGCTCCAGCCCGCCGGGCACGGGCGCCCGCTTGTTGCTCCAGTCGAGGACGAGGGCGAGGTCCGCGTCGCCGCGCAGCACCGCGCGCACCCCCTGCTCGGGCTCCAGCTCCGTCGTACGGACCCGGAGCTCGGGGTGTCCTTCGCGCAGGGCGGCGAGGGCGGCGGGGAAGAGTCCCCGGGCCGCCGTGGGGAAGGCGGCGGCGCGCACCTCGCCGACCACCTGCCCCCGCTGGGCCTCGATGTCGGCCTGGGCCATCTGGACCTGGGACAGGATGCGGGCGGCGTGCTCGGCGAGCAGCAGCCCGGCGTCCGTGAGCCGGACGCCCCGGCCGTTCTTGGCGAGCAGCTGCTGGCCGACCTCGCGCTCCAGCTTGGACAGCTGCTGGGAGACGGCCGAGGTCGTGACGTGCAGCCCGTCGGCCGCGCCGCTGACCGAGCCGTGCCGGGCGACGGCGTCGAGGGTGCGCAGGCGCTCCAGGTTCAACATGTAAGCGATCCTAAGGGAAGGGGTCGAGGAATTCTCGCTTGTCCTAAGAGGTGGGGCCCGTCACCCTGACTGCATGAGCCCCGCAGCCCCGACCACCGCCCGCACCTCACGCCTGCTCGACTGGCGCGTCCGCTTCGGCGCGCTCGCGCTGATCTGGGGCTTCAGCTTCCTCTTCATCAAGGTCGGCACGGAGGGCTTCGCCCCGTTCCAGGTCACCTTCGGCAGGCTGCTCTTCGGTACGGCGGTCCTCGCCGTGGCACTCGTCGTCAAGCGCGACCGCCTGCCCCGGGGCGCCCGCACCTGGGGTCACCTCACCGTCGCGGCCCTGCTCCTCAACGCCCTGCCGTTCTCCCTCTTCGCCTACGCCGAGCTGACCATCCCCTCGACCCTCGCGGGCATCTGCAACGCGACGACGCCGCTCTGGGGCATGCTCCTCTCCCTCGTCGCCCTCTCCGAGGACCGCCCGACCCGGGTCCGGGCCGCCGGCCTGGGCATCGGCTTCATGGGCGTCCTCACCGTGCTCGGCGCCTGGCAGGGCTTCTCCGGCCTCGACGTGACCGGCACCGCCCTCGCCCTCCTCGCCTCCTTCAGCTACGCCGTCGGCTGGATCTACGTCCGCCGCACCCTCGCCGGCACCGGCGCCTCCCACCTCTCCCTCGCCACCTCCCAGGTGGGCCTCGCCACCCTCCAGCTGGCCGCGGTCACCCCCTTCTTCACGTCCCTCCCGAAGTCCGTCGAGGTCCTCCCCCTCCTCGCCGTCATCGCCCTCGGCGCCCTCGGCACCGGCTACGCGATGCTCCTCCAGTACGGAGTCGTCGCCGAGGTCGGCCCCACCACGGCCTCCATGGTCACGTACTTCATCCCCGTCATCGCCACCACCGCCGGCGTCGCCCTCCTCGACGAACACCTCACCTGGAACACCCCTCTCGGCGCCCTCGTCGTCCTCGCCGGCGCCGCCCTCACCCAGACCCGCACCCGCCCCGCCCCGACGCCCCCCGTCGCGGGCCATCGCTCCGCCGGGGCGGATCCCACCCCCGCGCCCCCCACCGTGGGCACCCGTTCCGCCGAGGCGGAACGGGTGGGCACAACGGACGGCGCCCCCTGCCGGATCTAGGCTTCCGCGAACGCCCCTCACACGTCGCGCCGCCGCACGACCACCACCATCACGACCACCGCGACCAACGCCCACCCTCCGAACACCCCCCACGCCTCCCCCACCGGCACCGGGTACTTCTCCGCCGCGTAATCCCGCGCGGGATTCCTGACCAGCGCCCGCCAGGCGCAGAGCGGCATCGCGTTCCCGATCTCCTTCACCCACCGGTACGTCTCACCCGTGAAGAGCGCCGGCACCATCAGGAGCACGCCGACGACCGCCACGACCGTGCCCGCCGCGTGCCGGACGAGCGCGCCGAGGGCCATCCCGACAAGCGCGCACAACGGCGCGAGCAGCGCGGAGGCGGCGACGGCCCGCAGGGCCCCGGGGTCGCCGAGGGACATGCCGTGGTGGTCCCGCAGGATCATCTGGGTCACGCCGAACGAAGCGCCCGCGACGACCGTCCCGAGGACGAGCATGACCGCCGCCATGACGATCGCCTTGGCCGACACGACCGCGCTGCGCGCGGGGACGGCGGCGAAGGTGGTGCGGATCAGTCCGGTGGTGTACTCGCCGAAGACGGCGAGGGCGCCGACGCTGCCGGCGACGACCATGAGGAGCTGCCAGGCCGGGTCGACGAAGGCGGTGCCCAGGGGATCGAAGAGCGTCTCGACCCCGGCGGGGAATCCGGGCGGCGTGGCGGGAGGCAGTTCGGGCTGCTGCGCCAGCCGCTCGGCATTGCTCCGGGCGGAGTTCACGTTGATGCCGATGACCGCCGCCGGGCCGATTCCGAGGACCCAGGAGGTGGATCGCAGCGACCACAGCTTGATCCACTCGGCGACGAGGAGGTGGCGGAACCGGGCCGGGGAGTCGAGGCCGGTCGCGTACGCCTTCGGTACGGGCATCGTCCGTGCGGTCATCGTGCTTCTCCTGCGCTGTACTCGGTGCTGCCGGCGGTGAGTCCCATGAAGGCCTCTTCCAAGGAGGCGGACCGGGGGGCGAGTTCGTGCAGGAGGACGCGGTGGTGGAAGACGAGTTCGCCGATGCGGTCCGCTGTCAGACCGGTCACCGTGCACGAGCCGTCGGCCTCCTGCCGGACGGCCGCTCCCTCCGCGCCGAGGACGGTCGTCAGCGCGGCGATGTCGGGTGTGCGGACGGACACGCTCGGCCGGGTGCCGCGAGCGGCGAACGCGGCCAGGCTCTCCGCGGCGATCAGCTCGCCCCGGCCGATGACGATCAGCTGCTGGGCGGTGTGCTCCATCTCGCGCATCAGATGGCTGGAGACCAGGACCGTGCGGCCCTCGGCGGCGAGCCGCCGGAAGAGGCCGCGCACCCACAGCACGCCCTCCGGGTCCAGCCCGTTGAGCGGCTCGTCGAACAGCAGGACGGGCGGGTCGCCGAGAAGCGCGGCGGCGATGCCGAGCCTCTGCTTCATTCCGAGGGAGAAGCCTCCGATGCGGCGCTGGGCGGCGGTGGCCAGCCCCACCTCCTCCAGGACCTCGTCCACCCGGCGCCGAGGCAGGCCGTTGCTGTGTGCCAGTGCGGACAGGTGTGCCCGCGCGCTGCGTCCGCCGTGCACGTCATGGGCGTCGAGCAGTGCCCCGACGTGCCGCAGCCCGCGCGGTCGCCCCCGGAACGGCTGTCCGTCGACGGTGACGGTGCCGCTGCTGGGGTCGTTCAGGCCGAGGATCGTCCGCAGCGTGGTGGACTTGCCGGCGCCGTTCGGACCGAGGAAGCCGGTGACGTGGCCGGGGCGGACGGTGAAGGTCAGGCATGCGACGGCGGTGGTGGTGCCGTATCGCTTCGTCAGTTCGTTGACTTCGATCACCGGACCACCGTGCCGTGGGCCGCTTCCGCGCGGCATCGCCCGGCGGGCCACAGTCCCGGGGACCGCATGTGGCCCGGGGGTGTACGCCTGCGGGTCGATGCCCCGCCATCCGCCCGTACCTATGATCGCGGCATGATCCACTCACCCCGGGCCGCGCGCCCGTGGCGCGTGCGACCGGCCGCGGCGCGGGCCCTGGCCTGGTGCGGTGCGTTCGCCTATCCGATCCTGCTGTACGTCGCGGTGCTCAACGAGAACGAGCCCACCGGCGTACGGCTGTTGCTGCCGGCGGCGCTGTCGGTTCTGGCCCTCCCCCTCCTGCGGCGCCGACCGCTGCCGACCCTGGCCCTGGTGCTGGCGGGTTCGTTCGCCGCGACGTTGCTCGCGGCCTCGAAGCTGGCCTCGGCCTACCCGTTGACGGCATCGGGGCAGGCATGGCAGATCGGCTGCCTGCAGGCGACGGTGATCGATGTCGCCGTCGGCTGGATCGCCGCCGTCCGGGGGCGGCGGACCGCGCTCGCCGCCGCGGCCGTCGCCCTCGCCGTGCAGATCGCCACCGCCGCCTTCCACCGGAGCGGGCAGGACGCCTTCCTCTCGGCCGTCGCGTTCCTCGTCCTGATGCTCGCCCTTGCCGTGATGGCCGGCCATCTCGTCCAGGAGCGCCGCGAGCACGCCGAAACGGTGCGGACCCAGGCCGCGGTCCAGGCGGTCACCGCCGAACGGCTGCGGATCGCACGCGAGTTGCACGACATGGTCGCGCACAGCATCGGCGTCATCGCCATCCAGGCCGGCACGGGGCGCAGGGTCATCGACACCCAGCCGGCGGAGGCCCGCAATGCCCTCGCCGCCATCGAGTCCACCAGCAGGGACACGCTGGCCGGGCTGCGGCGCATGCTGGGAGCGCTCCGCGCGACCGGACCCGAAGCGGCGCCGCTGGCCCCCGCGCCGAGCCTGGCGGACGTCGACCGGCTCCTCGCGGCCACGCGGGACAGCGGCGTACGGGCCGACGTGGTGCGGCGCGGGGAACGGCGCCCGCTTCCCGCGGACGTCGAACTGTCGGCCTTCCGCATCATCCAGGAGGCCGTCACCAACGTGGTCCGCCACGCGGGCACGCACGAGTGCCGGGTGGTCATCGAGTACCAGGAGGACGAACTGGCCATCGAGATCACCGACCACGGTCATGGGCCCGCGTCGGCGGGCGCCGGATACGGCATCACCGGGATGCGCGAGCGGGTCGCCCTGCTGCACGGCCGGTTCACCGCCGGACCCCGCCCCGAAGGCGGCTTCCGCGTGGCGGCCCGGCTGCCGGTGCCCGTGGAGGCGCGATGACCCCGCCCGCCGTCCGTGTCGTCCTCGTCGACGACCAGCCGCTGGTGCGCGCCGGGCTGCGCGTGCTCGTCGCGGACAGCCCGGGTCTCGAGATCGTCGGAGAAGCGGGGACCGGGGAGCAGGCGGTCCGGCTCGCCGAGGACCTCAGACCCGACGTGGTGGTCATGGACGTCCGCATGCCCGGCATGAACGGCATCGAGGCGACCGGGCTGATCACGGCGGGCCCGAGCCCGTCACGGGTCGTCGTCCTCACCACCTTCGACGACGACGAGTACGTCTACGGCGCGCTGCGCGCGGGCGCGAGCGGATTCCTCGTCAAGGACATGGACCTGGACGACATCCTCACCGCGATCCGTGTGGTCGCCGCCGGCGAGGCGCTGATCGCGCCGAGTGTGACCCGCCGCCTCATCGAGGAGTTCGCCGCCCGCCCCGAACCCGCGGCAACTCCCCCGGCCGGGTCCGTAGAGGGCGTCACCGACCGGGAACGCGAGGTGCTCACCCTCGTCGGACGCGGCCTGTCCAACGCCGAGATCGCCGACCGGCTCACCATCAGCCCCGCCACGGCGAAGGCCCACGTGGGGCGGCTCTTCACCAAGCTGGCGGCCCGTGACCGGGTCCACCTGGTCATCATCGCCTACGAGCTGGGCCTGGTCTCGCCGTCGCGCTGACCGCGACCCCAGCGGGCCGGGGTCGCCCCACGGCACGGCCCCGTCACCCGTAACTCCGCGCCGGCACCCCTCGCGCCCCCCTGGCCAGCGCGTCCGCCAACCCCTCCACGTCCGACGCCGCGAGTCCGGACACCGTCACGCGCACCGCCGGCCCGGTGTCCATCCGGAACCGCGCGCCGGGTGCGACGGCCCAGCCGTCGGCGAGGAGTCGTGCCACGGCGCCGGTCTCGTCGGCGACGGGGATCCAGACGTTCATGCCGCTGCGGCCGTGGCCGGTGACGCCGCGGCGGGCGAGGGCGCGGACGAGGCCGTCACGCCGCTTGCCGTAGGAGCGGGCGACGAGCGCGGGGTCGACGGCGTCGGTGGCCCAGAGGTGGGCGACGGTCCGCTGGAGGAGCCGGCTGACCCAGCCGGGGCCGAGCTGCTGTCGGCCGAGCACGCGGTCGACGGTCTCGGCGTCGCCGGTGAAGGCGGCGATGCGCAGGTCGGGGCCGTAGGCCTTGGCGACCGAGCGGACGAGGACCCAGTGGTCGGTGACGCCGGCGAGCGGGTGGAGCGGCTGGGCGACGATGCCGTGCCCGTGGTCGTCCTCGACGAGGAGGACGTCGGGGTGCGCGGCGAGGACGCGGCGCAGGGCCCGTGCCCGGTCCGCGGTGACGCACGCGCCGGTGGGATTCTGCGCCCGGTCGGTGACGATCACCGCGCGCGCCCCGTCCTGCCGGATCGCGCGGTCGACCTCGTCGGGCAGCGGTCCCTCGTCGTCGACGGCGACCGGCACCGGGCGCAGTCCGAGCGCGGGCACGAGGTCGAGGAGGCTGCCCCAGCCGGGGTCCTCGACGGCGACGGCGTCGCCCGGCCTGAGGCGGGCGGCGAGGACGCGTTCGACGGCGTCGAGGGAGCCCGAGGCGACGCCGACGGGGCCGTGGGGAATGCCGTCCGCGTCGAAGGCGGCGCGGGCGAGCCGCCCGAACTCCTCGTCGACCGGGGCCTCTCCGTACAGCCCGGGGCGTTCGGCGTACCCTCGCGCCACCTCGGCGAACGCCTCGCCGAGCGGCGGCAGCAGGGCGGGGTCGGGGCTGCCGTTGCTCACGTCCCGCACCCCGGCGGGCGCGTCCACCCGGATCGAGCCGCGCGCGGTCGTGGCGGGCCGTGGCCGCACCCGGCTGCCGCGGCGACCGTCCGTCTCGATGACACCGCGCTCGCGCAGGGTGCGGTAGGCGGCGGCGACGGTGTTCGCGTTGACGCCGAGGGTCGAGGCCAACTCCCGCATCGGCGGCAGTAGTCGGCCGGGCTCCAGGGCTCCGGTCCCGACTCCTCGCTCGACGCTGGCGGCAATGTCCGATGCGCGGCGACCTTCGATCCGATACTCTCCTAGCACAAAAGAGATTATGCACTAGTGCAATGGAGTCCGCAATGACCGCCGCCGCCGCCGAGACCACCGAGTCCACCGACATCGCCGGCACGAACGCGTCCACCGACACGGCCGACGCGTACACGCCGACCGACCGGACCGTGCCCACCCGCTCCCGGGAACGGGCCTCGTACGACAAGGCGCTGGTCCACTCGATACTCGACGAGGCGTACGTCTGCCACCTCGGCTTCGTGCGCGACGGGGCGCCGGTCGTCCTGCCGACGCTCTACGGCCGGGTCGGCGACCGGCTCTACGTCCACGGCTCCACGGGCTCGCGCCCGCTGCGCGCCGCGGGCGACGGCGTGGAGGCCCCCGGTCTGCCGGTCTGCCTCACCGTGACCCACGTCGACGGCCTGGTCCTGGCCCGTTCGGCGTTCCACCACTCGCTCAACTACCGCTCGGTCGTCGTCCACGGCACCGCCCACCAGGTGACCGACCCGGAGGAGCTGCGCACCGCCCTCGACGCGCTGGTGGACCACGTCGTCCCGGGCCGCTCCGCCGACTCGCGCCCGGGCAACACCAAGGAGCTCGCCGCCACCGCCGTCATCCGGCTCGACCTGGACGAGGTCTCGGCGAAGGTCCGCACCGGCGGCCCCAACGACGCCCCGGAGGACCTCGCCCTCCCGTACTGGTCCGGCGTGGTCCCCGTACGGCCCGACTACGGGGCGCCGATCCCCTCCGACGACCTCGACCCGGCCGTCGCCCTGCCCGACTACCTCGCCGCGCTCTGAGGACGGACGGACCGACGATGCTGATCCATCCCTGGGACTCCGCCCACGACGAGGGCGAGTGGCGCGCCTGGCTCGCCCGCCACGACTTCGGCCAGCTCGCCGTCAACGGCCTGCCCGGCGAACCTCCGTGGGTGCAACCCCTGCACTTCCGGTACGACTCCGAGCCCGGCCGCCACGGCAGGGTGCTCGCCCACCTCGCCCGGCCCAACCCGCTGTGGCGCGCCCTCGACGCGAACCCGACGGTGCTCCTGAGCGTGGTCGACGACTACGTCTTCGTACCGGGCCCGTGGACGGCTCCCGAGGGGGCGCCGTCCGAGCACGGCACCCCCACCTCGTACTACGCGGCCGTCCAGCTGCGCTGCACCGCGCACGTGGTCGACGACCCGGCGGAGAAGGCCGACCTCCTCAACCGCCAGGTCGCCCACTTCCAGCCGGACGGCGGCACCGCGCCGGTCGCGCCGGGCGAGGCCCCGTTCGGCCGCATGCTGTCGGGGATCCGCGTGCTGAACCTGGAGGTCACCGACGTACGGGCCAAGTTCAAGTACGCGGGCAACAAACCGCGGGACGTCCAGGACCGCGTCGCGGACCGGCTCGGCGAGCGCGCCGGCCCCCGCGACCGGGCCGCCCGCGACCACCAGCTCCGCCGCCGCACCACCGACTGACGGCGACCGCACGGCCTGCTGTCGGCCTAGACCGCCACGGCGGCCTCCCGCCTGCGTTCCTCCACCGCCGTCCGGGCCTCCGCGAACGCGAGGCCGGTGACGGCGGCCAGCAGCAGCAGCGTGCCGAGGACGATCGCGGCGGTGAGCTCCTCACCGAGCAGCGAGACGGCGATCAGGGCCGCGCTCACCGGCTCCAGGAGCATGATCACGGACACCGTGGCCGCCCGGACGACGGCCGCCCCGGCGAAGTACAGGGCGTACGCGAGCGCCGTCGGCACCGCCGCCACGTAGACCAGCAGGAGCACGACGCCCAGCGGCGCGTCCGTGTGCGGTACGAGTCCCTCCGCGAGCGCCGCCGGCAGCAGCCCGGCGGCCCCGATCGCGAAGGCCCAGGTGGTGGTCGCCAGCGCGTCCGTGCCACCGCCGTCCCGGCCGAGCCACCGGGTGAGCAGGGTGATCGCCGCGTACCCCGCCGCCGAGACGACCGCGAGGACGACACCCAGCGGCCGGACCTCCGCCGCGCCGCCGCCGAGGACGAGCACGGCCAGTCCGGCGAGCGCCCCGGCGACGGCGGCGACCCCGCCGCGGCCGAGGCGCTCCCCCATGGTGAGCCGGGCGCCGACCGCGATGAGGACGGGGCCCGCACCGAGGGTGACGACCGTTCCGACGGCGAGGCCGGTGGCCTGGACGGCGGCGAAGTACGCGCTCTGGAAGACGGTGAGCCCGATGCCCGTGCCGAGGATCCGGGCCGTCCGCCGGCCCCGCGACTCGACGGCGGTACGCGCGGCGGCCCGCCGCGGCCGCAGCGCGAGCGCGCCGAGCAGCAGGACGAGACCGCCGACGCAGCGCCAGAACGAAAGGGCCAGCGGGCCCGTGTCACTGATCCGGAAGATCAGCGAGGCGGCGGCACCGGCCGTGCCCCAGGCGATTCCGGCGACGATCAGATAGAGGAGGCTCCGCCCGACGGACAGGGCGGATCCCGAGGAGTTCGACACGTGACTTCTCCGAGGAAGACAGGAGGGAAAGGTGGTCGCTGGGCTCCGCGCGCGCAGCGACGAACCGCTCGGCGGGGGCGAGGAGCCGCCCGGCCGAGCCCGGTCTTCGTCGAGGAGTGTCTCCGCGCGCGCTAGGCGGCGGGAGGCGGAAGCACGGTCGAATGCATGGCCGTCACCCTACGAGGCGTTCCGCCCGGCCGACAACTCCGCACCCCGCCCGACCACGTCCCCGTCAGCGCCGGAACCGGAACCGGGACCGCCGCCGTCGCGTGCCCCTGGCCCTGCCGCGGCACCTGCCCCGGCCTCCGTTCCCGCGGCGGACCCCGCCACCGGCGCGGACGGAGACGCCTTCGGCGTCGACGACTGCGCGATGAAGGCCCCGACGAGGACGACCGCGCCTCCGATGATCTGCGGCGCCTCCAGGTGCTCACCGAGCAGGACCCAGGCCAGGACCGTGGCGATGACGGCCTCCAGGCAGGCCACGACCCCCGCCACCTGCGGGGACAGCCGGCGCACCGAGATGACTCCGGTGACGTACGCGAGGACGGTGGCGATCAGCACGATCCACCCGAGGAGCAGCCACGCGGGCACGCTGCTGCCGTCCATGTCGGCGCTGCCGCCGAGCAGTGCCCAGTCCATGCCCCACGGGCGGGCCACGACCGTGAGGACGAGCGCGCCGATGAGCAGTCCGTACGCGATGACGCCGAGCGGATCGGCCTGCCCGGCCTCGTCGGAGCCCTGGTCGGAGAGGACGAAGTAGCCGACCTGGCAGCAGGCGGCGGCGAGCGCGAGGAGCAGGCCGAGGAGGTCGAAGCTCAGCCCCGACCAGACCTGGACGACGCACGCGAGACCGCCGGCGGCGAGGACCACGCCGACGGCGGCGGCGCGGGTGACCGGGCGGCGCTGGACGAACCGGACCCAGCCCAGGACGAGCGCGGGCGCGAGGTATTCGATGAGCAGCGCGACGCCGACGGGTATCCGGGAGATCGAGGCGAAGTAGAAGGCCTGGACACCGGCGACGGCGAGCAGGCCGAAGCCCACGAGGAGGGCGGGTTTGCGGCGCAGCAGGTCCCGGTGGCGCCAGGCCACGGGCAGCATGACGAGCGCGGCGCCGGTGACCCGGAGCCACACCACATGGAGCGGGTCGAGTCCCGCCTCGATGAGCGGCTTCGCCGCCACACCTGAACCACCGAATGCGAAGGCCGAGGCCAGGGCTAGTCCCAGGCCGGCGCTTCTCCCCTGAGACGCGTGCATCCGGCCATGATGACAGGACGCCGTCAGGCGCGTAACCCCCGTTACACCTGTTGAGACGGCTCCTCACCGCGCGTACCGAGGCGGACGTCCGCGTGGACGTCCGGACGGACGTCGGCGCCCCCATCGGTACGGGCGTCCGACCCGGCATCGACGAGCACGCCGGGGCCGAGGTCCGGCCCGGAATCGATCCGCGCGTCGGCCCGGCCGTCGATGCCGGCGGCCAGCGCGGCCGGGTCGACCCCCGCGCGGCGCAGCACCTCCGCGGCCCGGCATTCCGGATCGGCGGCGATGACGGCGAGCAGATCGAGGCCGCGCGCGCGGTCGTCGCCGCGCGCGGCGGCCCGGCGGAAGGCGCCTTCCAGGGCGACGGCCGCCGCGGGCGACCAGCCGGAGGCCCGGGCGCCCTGCGGTTCGGCCCCGCGCACGGCGGGGAGCAGCCGCCCGGCGCCGGAGTCCTCGACCGAGCGCTGCCAGCGGAGGCCGTAACCGATGGACCGCTGGGCGAGGTAGCCGAGGACGCGGGCGAGCCGGCGGGCGTCGTCGAACGCGGCACCGGCCTCGGGGTCGGATTCGACGAGCGCGTGGAGGAGGTGCGCGGTGTCGATCTGGCGGTCACCGTCCCGGAGGGCTCTGCGGCGGGCGCCCGTCACGACCGCCGCGAGCGACGGCGTGAGGAAGGACGTGAGCTCCGCGCGCAGGGCGACGGGCTGCCGGTGGGGCGGGGTGAGCGGGACGGGACTGTGCACCCTCCCACCTCATCAGGCGAGGGCGGCCGGGGCATCACCGGCGAGAAGCATGTCCACATCCCACCGGAGTTGGGCACGGGTGCGCGGTTCCTCCTCCTTGCGGATGAGATTGCGCTCGCTCGACCCGAGGGGCGCGCGCCGCCTTGCTTCGCGCCCCTGTTGCAACCACGGACCCTCCGCCGCACGTCTTCCGGTCGTGTTCTGGATGGTCGCTCTGCTCGCGCTCGACGGGCGGCAGTACGTGTACCGGGTGTACGCACCCCGGGAAGCACTGCCGGCCGATCTGTTCTGGGCCGCGTTCCACTGCCACGAGGAGGACGGGGCGCCGCGAGCGTCCGACAGCTTCGACGCCTCGGAGATCTGGTGGATCGGCGACGGCACGGGCCCGGCCACCGCAGAACTGACGGTTCATCAGTATTGAATGTTCACGGCCGCCCCGCTACGTTCCGCGACACCGGAACCCAGTTGGACGCGTGAAGGGGTGGTCTCATGGCCGAAGTCAGCGCGGAGGCACGGATCGAGGCGCCGGCGGGGAAGGTCTGGGCGCAGCTCACGGACTTCGCCTCGTACGGCGAGTGGAACGCCACCCACACCAGCTTCCCGAACGGCGGCCCCGCCCCCCTGGAGGCGGGCGCCACCTTCACCGAGAACATGAAGCTGATGGGCTTCCCGGCCGAGGTCCTCTGGACGGTCGAGGAGCTGGAGTCCGAGCGGGCCTTCGCCATCAAGGGCAAGGGCCCGATGGGCGTCCTCGTCACCACCCGCTACTCGCTGGCGGCGGACGGGGACGCGACGACCGTGCGGATCGACGGCGAGTTCACCGGTGCGGCGGTCTCCCTGATGGCGGGCAAGCTGAAGGACTCGGCCACGGCGGCGCTGACCGAGTCCCTGCGCAAGCTGTCGGGCCTCGTCGCCTGAACCGCACGTACGGGAAGGGCCCCGCAGCACACCGCTGC
>NZ_JBHJQI010000043.1:0-59042 GCF_042262805.1 Streptomyces sp. NPDC056361 | reverse complement strand
GGTTCCGTCACTCGGAACCGGGGGCTCTCCCGTGCCGTCAGGCGGTCGCGCCGGCGGCGGCCGCCGCCTCGGCCTCGGCCTGGCGCCGGGCGCCCTCGGCCGCCCGCCGCTTCCCGAACCACGCCGTCCACACGCCCAGGGCGCCCAGGACGCCGTAGATCATGACCGGGCTCAGGGTGACCATGGTCTTCGTCGCCAGGACGTACGCCAGGGCGACCCGGACGAGCGCCTCGGCGACGTACGCCACGCCCCACACCAGCGTCATCGTGCGCATGGTGGAGCGGAAGCCCTCGTACTGCCACATGCCGTTCCACCAGGCCGTGCTCTCCGGGGTGCCGTCGGTCGCGAACTTGCGGCCGAAGTAGAACATCAGCGGGCGCGGCGCGAGCAGGGTCGCCAGGCAGAGCAGACCGAAGAGGCCCGTCACGCACGAGTCCTTGACCAGGAGCGCGCGGGCGGTGTGCGCGCCGACCAGCGAGACCACGGCCGTGATCACCAGGAAGACCAGGGTGACCATCGCGAACTCGTCGATCTTGCGGCGCCAGGCGGCCACGATCGCGGTGTCCAGGACCGGCCAGGCGCTGCTCAGGAGCAGCGCGGAGAACTCGGACCAGCCGTGGTCCTCGGTCAGGGTGTTGTACGTGAGGATCGGCGCGACGACGTTGAGGCCGATGGTGAGGACCCAGCCGATCGCGGACGCTCCGCCCGAGCGGGCCGGCTTGGCGGGTGTGGACATGGTTCCCCCTGGGTGCTTCTGCGGTCGCGGTGCGGGGGAACGCTAGTCATGCACCGGACAGGGAAGGGGAAACTCCAGGCCAAATGATCTTCAAGAGGTCGAGGTCCCCGGGCCTCCCGGCCCTCAGGCGCGCAGGGCCCGCTGCACCAGGGAGACGACCGCCGCGAACGCGTCCTCCGCGTCCGGGGCCGACCACTCGCCCGCGTGCGCCGGATTGTGGAAGCGGTCCGTGGCGTGGAAGACCGCGCGGGCCGTCGTCGTGAGGTCCCGCTCCGGGGCCGCGAACCGGCCCTCGCGGTGACCGTCCGCCAGGATGCGGGCGATCTGCTCGACGAGGTGCTCCTCGTGCCGGTCGACCACCGCGCTGTTCTCGCCGATCAGCACCTGGAAGGTGGCCATCAGCTCCGGGTCGCCGCCGGCCTTCTTGCGCTTGAGGTCGAAGAGCGCCGTGAGCCACCCGGTCAGCCGCTCGTCCGCCGGCTCACCGGTCTCGACGTGCGGCCGCAGCGCCACGATCGTCCGCTCCAGCCACCGCTCCGTCACCGCCTCGCGCAGCGCCGCCTTGGTGCGGAAGTGCCGGTACACACTGCCGTGGCTCACCCCGAGCACCCGCGCCACGTCCACCACCGTCGCCTTCGCGGGGCCGTACCGTCGCAGCACCTCCTCGGTGGCTTCGAGGATGCGCTCGGCGGTCAGGGTCTCGGTGGCGGCCATGGGGTGACAGTACCCGTCAGCTGCGGGGGACCGGCGGGTGCCGGTCAGCGCTCGCTGTCCAGGTGGGCCATCTGGGCCGCGGGGTAGCGGTCGCCGGCGGCGGCGCCCGCGGGGACGGCCTCCTCGATGGCGGCCAGGTCGGCGGTGTCGAGGGTGAGGTCGAGGGCGCCGAGGGCCTCGGCGAGGCGGTCGCGGCGGCGGGCGCCGACGAGGGGGACGATGTCCTCGCCCTGGGCGAGGACCCAGGCGATGGCGGTCTGGGCGACCGTGGCGCCCTTGGCCTCGGCGACCTCGCGCAGCCGGTCCACCAGGTCCAGGTTGCGGCCGAGGTTGTCGCCCTGGAAGCGCGGGGACATGCCGCGGAAGTCGCCGGGGCCGAGCGCGCGGTCCCGGGTGAAGTGGCCGCTGATCAGGCCGCGGGAGAGGACCCCGTACGCGGTGATCCCGATGCCGAGCTCGCGGGCGGTGGGGAGGATCTTCTCCTCGATGGAGCGCGAGATCAGCGAGTACTCGATCTGGAGGTCGGCGATCGGGGCGACGGCCGCCGCCCGGCGCAGGGTGTCCGCGCCGACCTCGGAGAGGCCGATGTGCCGGACGTGGCCCTGCTCGACCAGTTCGGCGATGGCGCCGACGGTCTCCTCGATCGGCACGTCGGGGTCGACGCGGGCGATCCGGTAGATGTCGATGTGGTCGGTGCCCAGGCGCTGGAGCGAGTACGCCGCGAAGTTCTTCACGGCGGCCGGGCGGCCGTCGTACCCGGTGAAGCCGCCCTCGACGGTGCGCAGCGCGCCGAACTTCACGCTGGTCAGCGCCTGCTCGCGGGCGGCGGCGGGCGCGCTGCGCAGGGCCTCGGCGATCAGCAGCTCGTTGTGGCCCATCCCGTAGAAGTCGCCCGTGTCGAGCAGCGTCACGCCGGCGTCCAGGGCGGCGTGGATCGTCGCGATCGACTCGGCGCGGTCGCTCTCGCCGTACAGGGCGGACATGCCCATGCAGCCGAGGCCCAGGGCGGAGACGGCCGGGCCCGCGGTGCCGAGGGAGCGGGTGGTGAGGGGGTTCTGTGTCGTCGTCATGAAAGAAGAATGGCATGACCGATGACAGATTTCAATATCTGTCATTCCTAAGGTGGGGAGGGGGAGGCGCTCAGCTCACCGACCGGGGCAGCCGCAGCGCGAGCACCGCCGTCAGGAGCGCCATCGCCAGCTGGATGAGGAGGGTCACCGTCAGCGCCGTACCCGTCGACCCCGAGGCGGAGAGCGACAGGAAGAGGGAGCCGAGCGTCGCGACGCCCAGCGTGATCGCCGCCTGTTGGGTGGTCACCATCACGCCGCTGCCTACGCCCGCCCGCTCCGGCGGGACGTCGGAGAGCACCACCCGGAAGAGCACCGGGAGCTGGAGCCCCTGCCCCACCCCCGCGACCGCCATGCCGGGGATCAGGCCCGCCACCGACAGGTCCGGCCACGAACGCCCGGCCGCCAGCGCGATCAGCCCGAGACCGGCGGCCTGGAGCAGGGCGCCCACCGGGACCACCCGCGTGCCCCAGCGGCGGATCAGCCGGGGACCCGCGAGGGACGCCGCGAAGAAGGCCACCGCCATCGGGACCAGGGCGAGGCCCGAGGCCACCGCGCCGAGACCCAGACCCTGCTGGAGCGAGACCGCGATCACGAACATGAAGCCGCTGAAGCCCGCCGACAGCGGCAGCACGAGCACGAGGCCGCGCCGCAGTGACGTCAGGCCGAGCAGGCTCGGCGGCACCAGCGGGGTGCCGCCCGTGCGGTCGAGCCGCCGCTCCACCCACCAGAAGCCCGCGGCCACCGGCGGGAACGCCCCCAGCGCGACCCAGGTCCACAGCGGCCAGCCCGCCGCCCTGCCCTCCGTCAGCGGCGCGAGCAGGGTGAGCAGGGCGGCCGCGAGGAGCAGCGTGCCCGCCACGTCCACCGGCGCCGGCCGTTCCGAGCGGGTCTCCGGGACGGTCCGCGCGGCCAGCAGCAGGCCGATCGCGGCGATCGGCACGTTCACCAGGAACACCGCGCGCCAGCCCGAGCCCGCGAGGTCCGCCGCGACGAGCACCCCGCCCAGGATCTGGCCGCCCGCCATCGACAGGCCGGCGGTCGCCCCGTACAGGCTCAGCGCCTTCGCCCGCCGCGGCCCCTCCGTCGCCGCGTGGATGGTCGCGAGCACCTGCGGCAGCATCAGCGCCGCCGCGGCGCCCTGTGCCACCCGCGCCCCGACCAGGCTCCAGGCGTCCGGGGCGAGCCCGCAGGCGAGCGAGGTCAGGCCGAAGGCGGCCATGCCGGCGAGGAAGAGCCTGCGGCGGCCGAAGAGGTCGCCGAGCCGTCCGCCGAGCACGAGCAGCACGGCGTACGGCAGCCCGTACCCGGCCACGACCAGCTCCAGCATCACCGGGCCCGCGGCGAGGTCGTGGTCGATGGACGGCAGGGCGACGTTGACGATGAAGAAGTCGATCAGCGGCAGCGCGGCGCCGAGGAGGACGGTGAAGAGCCCCAGGGTGCCGAGCACGCCCGCCGCCGTGCCGGGCGCGGCGGTCGTCGTACGGCCGGAGGCGGGGGAGGAACCGGGGGCGGAGGCGCCGGGAGGGGCCGAGGCGGAAGCGGGGGCGGAGGGGCGGCCGGAGGCGGAGGCGCCGCCCGGGGCGGGAGTGCGGCCGGAAGCCGGGGTCGAAGTCACGCGTCCGACGATCCGCGTCCGCTCAGCCTGGTACCAGAGTGTCTTTATCCTGGTAGTACGAATACCTGGCAACGGGCTGACGGCCCCGGCACCCTGGGAGCGTGACGACAGCGATGACGGCGGCACCCGAGACCCGGCGGCACGAGCTCGCCGCCTTCCTGCGCAGCCGGCGCGAGCGCATCAGCCCCGAGCAGGTGGGCCTGCCCCGGGGCAGGCGCCGCCGCACGCCCGGGCTGCGGCGCGAGGAGGTCGCGCACCTCTCCGCCGTCGGCGTCACCTGGTACACCTGGCTGGAGCAGGCCCGGGACATCCAGGTCTCCCCGCAGGTCCTCGACGCGCTCGCCGGCGCGCTGCTCCTCGACCCGACCGAGCGGAGCCACCTCTTCGCGCTCGCCGGACAGGCCGACCCGCACCCCGGGGCGCCCTCCCCGGCCGTCACGCCCGCGCTGCGGACGCTCCTGGACCAGCTGGAGCCCGTGCCCGCGGCCGTCCAGAACAGCCGCTTCGACTTCCTCGCCCACAACCGGACCTTCGGGCACCTCTTCTGCGACCTGGACGCGCTGCCCCGCGAGGACCGCAACTCGCTCTGGCTGGCCTTCACGAACGAGGACTTCCGGGCCGCCGCCACCGACCTGCCGGACCTCCTGCCCATCCTGGCCGGGAAGTTCCGCGCCTCCATGGCCGAGCACCTGGCCGAGCCCGCCTGGAAGGAGCTGGTCCAGCGGCTCGAAGCGGCCTCGCCCGCGTTCCGGGAGATCTGGGCCCGGCACGACGTGGTCGCGCCCGGCGGCCGCACCAAGGTCATCCACAACGCCCACGTCGGCCTCCTCAGGTTCGAGCACACCAACCTCTGGCTCGGCCCGAACTCCGGCCCCCACCTCGTCGCGTACGTCCCCGTGGACGCCGAGACCCGTGCCGGGATCGCCCGCCTCCTGGACGTGGTCACCCGCGGGCGGGCGCGTCCCGCGGCTGCGAGTCCGGCGCCGGCGGGAGCGGCCCGCACGGGTGAGCCGGCACCGGCGGGAGCGGCCCGCGCGGGTGAGCCGGCACCGGTCGGCGCGGCCCCGCGGCTGTGACCTCGGCCATGCGCGGATAGTACGGCTAACTAAAGACCTGCGGGGTGCGCGACAATGGGGCGCATGACCGCGTTCACCCCTCTCGCCATCGGGCCGCACATCGTGCAGCCGCCGGTGGTGCTCGCCCCCATGGCCGGCATCACCAACGCCCCTTTCCGTACCCTCTGCCGCGAGTTCAGCGGCGGCAAGGGGCTGTTCGTGAGCGAGATGATCACGACGCGCGCCCTGGTCGAGCGCAACGAGAAGACGATGCAGCTCATCCGGTTCGACGAGACCGAGAAGCCGCGCTCGATCCAGCTGTACGGGGTGGACCCGGTGACGGTCGGCAAGGCCGTGCGGATGATCGTCGACGAGGACCTCGCCGACCACATCGACCTGAACTTCGGCTGCCCGGTCCCCAAGGTGACGCGGAAGGGCGGCGGCTCGGCCCTGCCCTACAAGCGGCCGCTGCTGCGGGCGATCCTGCACGAGGCCGTGACCAACGCGGGCGACCTGCCGGTCACGATGAAGATGCGCAAGGGCATCGACGACGACCACATCACCTACCTCGACGCCGGCCGCATCGCGGTCGAGGAGGGCGTGACGGCGATCGCCCTGCACGGGCGGACGGCGGCCCAGCACTACGGCGGCACGGCGGACTGGGACGCCATCGCGCGCCTCAAGGAGCACGTGCCGGAGATCCCGGTGCTCGGCAACGGCGACATCTGGTCGGCGGACGACGCCCTGCGGATGATGCGGGAGACGGGCTGCGACGGCGTCGTCGTGGGCCGCGGCTGCCTGGGCCGCCCGTGGCTCTTCGGGGACCTCGTGGCGGGCTTCGAGGGCACCGGCGAGTACGCGCAGCCGGGGCTGCGCGTCGTCGCGGACGCGATGGTGAAGCACGCGCGGCTGCTCGGCGAGTGGCTGGGCGACGAGGCACGCGGTGTCATCGACTTCCGCAAGCACGTGGCCTGGTACCTGAAGGGCTTCGCGGTGGGTTCGGAGATGCGCAAGAAGCTCGCCATCACCTCGTCCCTGGACGAACTGCGCGCTCAGTTGAGCGAGCTCGACCTGGACCAGCCGTGGCCGGTGGGTGCGGACGGCCCTCGGGGCCGTACGTCCGGAAACAACCGAGTTGTCCTGCCGGACGGCTGGCTGAAGGACCCGTACGACTGCGCAGGGGTGAGCGAGGACGCCGAGCTGGACACGTCCGGCGGCTGAGATCCGGCCTTTCTTGGGGAGTGATCCTCGCCACCCCTGAGGGGGGTGGCGCTCACATGAGCATGTTACCGACGGCTGCACCGCCTGAAGGGGTGGCACTGGGTGCCACCCCTTTTGCGTTCAAGACTTGAACGCAAATGCTCGATTGGGCGCTCATGTGAGCGTGATTCCCGGGCTTTGGCTCGAACAGCCTTCGGGCGGTGAAAGCGGAATGTTTTGATCGGTAACTTTCGAAGTGCTGGCGGACGGGTGGTTAAGACCGGGTGTCCGCTAGGCGTACCTCCCCAGAAGCCTTCGATCTGGGTATGTTCCTCGCCGTCAGGGCAGCCAACCGAGTCGTCGAGGAGTCGAGACCCGTGTCGGGAAACATTGATCAGAAGTTCGTGTACGACTTCACCGAGGGCAACAGGGACCTGAAGGACCTGCTCGGTGGCAAGGGCGCCAACCTCGCCGAGATGACCAACCTCGGCCTGCCGGTGCCTCCGGGCTTCACGATCACCACCGAGGCGTGCAAGGTCTACCTCGAGAGCGGCTCGGAGCCGGTCGAGCTCCGCGACGAGGTGACCGCCCACCTCGACGCCCTCGAGCAGCAGATGGGCAAGAAGCTCGGCCAGGCCGACGACCCGCTGCTGGTCTCCGTCCGCTCGGGCGCGAAGTTCTCCATGCCGGGCATGATGGACACCGTCCTCAACATCGGCCTCTCCGACGAGTCCGTGGCCGGCCTCGCCCGCCAGGCCGACAACGAGCGCTTCGCGTGGGACTCGTACCGCCGGCTCATCCAGATGTTCGGCAAGACCGTCCTCGGCGTCGACGGCGAGCTCTTCGAGGAGGCCCTCGACGAGGCCAAGGCCGCGAAGAAGGTCGCCAGCGACACCGACCTGGACGCCGCCGACCTCAAGAAGGTCGTCAAGCACTTCAAGAAGATCGTGAAGGCCCAGACCGGCCGCGACTTCCCCCAGGACGCCCGCGAGCAGATGGACCTCGCCATCGAGGCCGTCTTCAACTCCTGGAACACGGACCGCGCCAAGCTGTACCGCCGCCAGGAGCGCATCCCGGGCGACCTCGGCACCGCCGTCAACGTCTGCTCGATGGTCTTCGGCAACCTCGGCCCCGACTCCGGCACCGGCGTCGCCTTCACCCGCGACCCCGCCTCCGGCCACGCCGGCGTCTACGGCGACTACCTGCAGAACGCGCAGGGCGAGGACGTCGTCGCCGGCATCCGCAACACCGTGCCGCTGGCCGACCTCGAGTCGATCGACAAGAAGTCGTACGACCAGCTCATGCACATCATGAGCACCCTGGAGACCCACTACAAGGATCTCTGCGACATCGAGTTCACCATCGAGCGCGGCCAGCTCTGGATGCTCCAGACCCGCGTCGGCAAGCGCACCGCCGGTGCCGCCTTCCGCATCGCGACCCAGCTCGTGGACCAGGGCCTGATCGACGAGGCCGAGGCGCTCCAGCGCGTCACCGGCGCCCAGCTCGCCCAGCTGATGTTCCCGAAGTTCGACGAGAACGCCAAGGTCGAGCAGATCGGGCGCGGCATCGCCGCCTCCCCGGGCGCGGCCGTCGGCAAGGCCGTCTTCGACTCGTACACCGCGGTCAAGTGGTCCCGCTCCGGCGAGAAGGTCATCCTGATCCGCCGCGAGACCAACCCGGACGACCTGGACGGCATGATCGCCGCCGAGGGCATCCTCACCTCCCGCGGCGGCAAGACCTCGCACGCCGCCGTCGTCGCCCGCGGCATGGGCAAGACCTGTGTCTGCGGCGCCGAGGAGCTCGAGGTCGACACCAAGCGCCGCCGGATGACCACGGCCGACGGCCAGGTCGTCGAGGAGGGCGACGTCGTCTCCATCGACGGCTCCACCGGCAAGGTCTACATCGGTGAGGTACCCGTCGTACCGTCCCCGGTCGTCGAGTACTTCGAGGGCCGCATGCACGCCGGCGCCGACGACGCCGACGAGCTCGTCGCCGCCGTGCACCGGATCATGGCCTACGCGGACCGCGTCCGCCGGCTGCGCGTCCGCGCCAACGCCGACAACGCCGAGGACGCGCTGCGCGCCCGCCGCTTCGGCGCCCAGGGCATCGGCCTGTGCCGCACCGAGCACATGTTCCTCGGCGAGCGCCGCCAGTACGTCGAGCGCCTCATCCTGGCCGACACGGACGCCGAGCGCGAGGAGTCGCTGAAGGCGCTCCTGCCGCTGCAGAAGCAGGACTTCATCGAGCTCTTCGAGGCCATGGACGGGCTGCCCGTCACGGTCCGCCTGCTCGACCCGCCGCTGCACGAGTTCCTGCCCGACATCACCGAGCTCTCGGTGCGCGTCGCCCTCGCCGAGTCCCGCAAGGAGCCGCACGAGAACGACCTGCGCCTGCTCCAGGCCGTGCACCGGCTGCACGAGCAGAACCCGATGCTGGGTCTGCGCGGCGTCCGCCTCGGCCTGGTCATCCCCGGCCTGTTCACCATGCAGGTCCGGGCGATCGCCGAGGCCGCGGCCCAGCGCATCGACGCCAAGGGCGACCCGCGCGTCGAGATCATGATCCCGCTCGTCGGCACCGTCCAGGAGCTGGAGATCGTCCGCGAGGAGGCCGAGCAGGTCATCGCCGAGGTCCGGGCGCAGACCGGCGTCGAGCTCAAGCTCGCGCTCGGCACCATGATCGAGCTGCCGCGCGCCGCCGTGACCGCCGGTCAGATCGCCGAGGCCGCGGAGTTCTTCTCCTTCGGCACCAACGACCTGACCCAGACGGTCTGGGGCTTCTCCCGCGACGACGTGGAGGCCTCGTTCTTCACCGCGTACCTGGAGAAGGGCATCTTCGGCGTCAGCCCCTTCGAGACCATCGACAAGGACGGCGTCGGCGCCCTCGTGCGCAGCGCCGTGCAGGCCGGCCGGGCCACCCGCCCCGACATCAAGCTCGGTGTCTGCGGCGAGCACGGCGGCGACCCGGAGTCGGTGCACTTCTTCCACGAGGTCGGCCTCGACTACGTCTCCTGCTCGCCCTTCCGGATCCCGGTGGCGCGCCTGGAGGCGGGCCGCGCCGCCGCCGAGGCGAAGGGCAGCGACAGCCGCTGAGCCGTGCTGAACGGGCGTTCAGCAGCGGCCACCGAGTCCTGCTGAACCGGGGTTCAGGAGCGGCGGTCGGGCCCTCCTGAACCCCGGTTCAGCAGCGGAAACCGGTGAACCACCGGGGCCACCGCCGGTCATTCATCGACCCTCACCGGCGGGCGGCGGTTCCGGAATCACAGAGACGGGGCGGACACCTTTGTGCGGAGGTGTCCGTCCCGTCGTCTTTCGTCCCGCTCATTTTGCGTGGCCGTCGATCGGATGTGAGTTCCTGTTCAATTGCGGCCGATCCAATTATTGGCTATTGAACTTTTCTGTTCCGCGCCGCAAAGAACGGATCGGGCGCGACCTCCGGATCCCCACCCGGAGGCCGCGCCCTTTACCGATGCCGGGCAGGTGAGCCGCAACCCTCGCCGACCGCCGCCAGACGCGCAAAGCCCCCCACGGTCTTCGACACGTCACCTCGGTCCTGAAGGTTTCCTGCCCGACCCGTACAGCTTTTCGGTTCCCCCCTGATCGCCGCGATGCCTTTCAACTGTGGCTGAAACACCCTGGTAACGTGTAGTGATGCTGTGCATACTCGTTGTCGGGGGTGGTTGCGAGTGCACAGGTGGGGACGTCATGCTGCGGATTCATTTCACCGGAAACGACTTGGCGGGGGTGAGGACCGCTGCCCGGCCCGATGTTCTGTGGGAAACGATTCTCAGCTTTCACCGTTTAAGAGACCGGCGCGGACCCGTGGTCTACGGGGAATGGCGCTCGGAAACCCGGATGAGGCTCGGCGGTGAGACCCGGCTCCTCGCCGCGCTGGTCCCCAGCCGCGGCTATTTTCCGGACTTCCTGACGCCCGCCGAGGGCGTCAACGGCCTCGACGAAGGCCTCCAGGCGATCCGCGCGACCGACACCGGACGGCTCCGCGGCGAGCTCTCGCTGCTCGCCGCCGACCGCTCCGGCGGCCGGACCGTGCCCCACTCGCTGCGCGCGCTCGCCGACGGCGGGGCGGAGCCCTTCGACCGGCTCGTCGGCGCGCTGCGCGGCTACCACCGCGCCGCCGTGGAGCCTTACTGGCCGCACATCCGCGCCCAGGTCGAGGCCGACCGGGCCCGGCGCGGCCGGGCGCTGCTCGACGGCGGGGCGGACGAACTCCTCGCCTCGCTGCCGCCGATGCTGCGCTGGCGCGCGCCCGTCCTGGAGGCCGACTACCCGGTCGACCGGGACGTCCACCTCGACGGGCGGGGGCTGCTGCTCCAGCCCTCGTACTTCTGCCGGGGGACCCCGGTCGTGCTGCGCGACCCCGCGCTGCCGCCCGTCCTCGTCTACCCCGTCACCCACGGCGAGGCGCCGACCGTCCGCGCGCCCGGCGGCTCCTCGCTCGCCAAGCTGGTCGGCCAGACCCGCTCGGCGGTCCTGCACGCCATCGGCGACGGCGGGACGACGAGCGAGCTGGCCCGCCGGGCAGGGGTCTCCCTCGCCTCGGCGAGCCAGCACGCGGGCGTCCTGCGGGAGGCCGGGCTCATCGCGACCCTCCGCAACGGCAACGCGGTCCTGCACACCCTGACGCCGCTGGGCGCCGCCCTCCTCGGCGGCGCCCAGCGGACGGTCGACCTGCGCTGGCACCAGGGCGGCTACGCCCGGAACGGGCCCGTCACCTCGTAGGTGATGCCGCCCGACGAGCTGCCGCTCGTGCCGCGCTGGCTGGAGAAGTACAGCCGCGTGCCGTCGGGGGAGAAGGCCGGTCCGGTGATCTCGGACGCGGACTGGCCGGTGATCCGCAGGAACGGCGCCACGACGTCGTCCGGCGTGATGATGCAGATCTCCATGTTGCCGCCGTCCTCGGCGACGTACAGGTCGCCGGAGGACGAGCCGGTGATGTTGTCGACGCCGGTCAGCGGGGCGCCGCCGCCGACCACCAGCGAGTCGTCGTAGGCCAGCTCGTACGTGCCGGCGGCGAGGTTCACCTGCCAGACGCGGTTGTCGCCCTTGGTGGTGAACCACACGGTGTCGTCCGCGTAGTGGCAGCCCTCGCCGCCGTTGAAGCGCTTGGCGCCGGAGACCTGGTTGCGGGTGGTGGTCGGCGAGCCGTCCGGGTCCGGGACGTTCTGCCAGGTGAAGGTGCCGGACGCGGCCGTGCCCGCCTTGAAGACCTGGAGCGTGCCGGAGGACAGGTTGCCCCAGGTGGTGGGGATGAACCGGTAGAAGCAGCCGTCCGTCTCGTCCTCGGTCAGGTAGACCACCTGGCGCACCGGGTCGGCCGCCGCCGCCTCGTGCTTGAACCTGCCCATCGCGTCCCGGCGGGTCGCGGTGCCGCCCCACGGGTTCGTCTCGTAGACGTAGCCGAGCGACACCTCCTCGCAGGACAGCCAGGTGTTCCACGGGGTCTTGCCGCCGGCGCAGTTCTGCCGGGTGCCGGAGAGGATGCGGTACGCGCCGGTGATCGTGCCGGCGGAGTCGAACCTCACCGCGCTCGCGCCGCCGCTCGGGTTGATCTCCGAGTTCGAGACGTAGATCCACCCGGTGCCGTCGGCGAAGCAGGCGCCGCCGTCGGGGGCGTTGTGCCAGGCGTACGAGGTGCCGGTCACGGTCTGGCCGGACCGCGCGACCACCCGGCTGGTGAAGCCGGCCGGCAGCTGGATGCCGTTCGCGTCCGCCGCGCCGAGAGCCCCGTACGGGCCCGCTCCCGGCTGGGCCGGTGCGGCGAACGCCGCGCTCTGCCACAGGCTGCCGCCGAAGGCCGCCGCCGACGTGCCGATGACCGCTCCGCGCAGGAAACTGCGTCGCTCCACGTCTCACTCCCGAGAAGGATGGTGAACCGCCCCGCCTACCGGTCGGCGACGGGGTCGCGCGCTTGAGGAACCTAGGAGCGCCGCATGGCCGGGGCAGCAACGCGCGATGAAGCGGAAGCGGCGGGTTCCGGGCCCTTCGGCGGCGGGCGGAAGCGGCGGGCGCCCGGCCCCTCGGCGGCAGCGGGCCCTTCGGCGGCGGGCGGGACCTTCGGCACTGGGGGAGTGGTGGGGAGCGGGGGACACTGGAGGGCATGCGTGCCACCCGGGACATCAGCGACCGTCACGACATCGACGTGCTGCTGCGCCGTTTCTACGGCGCCGCCTTCGCCGACCCGCTCATCGGGCCGTTCTTCACCGAGATCGCGGGGACGGACCTGGAGGTCCACCTGCCGAGGATCGGCGACTTCTGGGAGCGGGCGCTGCTGCGGAGCGCGGAGTACGGGCGGGACGCGTTCGCCCCGCACGCGGCGCTGCACTCGGCGCGGCCGCTGACGGCGGCGCACTTCGGGCGCTGGGTGCAGTTGTGGCACGCGACGGTGGACGGACTGCACCAGGGGCCGCGGGCCGAGCGGGCGAAGGGCCAGGGGGAGCGGATCGCCGTCGCGATGCTGCGTCGGCTGGCCGGGCCGGCGGCGGCGACCGGCGGCGGGGGCGGCGGGTTCGTGCCGCTGGCGGCCCTCGAACTGCGGTCGGTCGCCTGAGCGAAAAGAATTCTCCCGGGAGCGATGAGTTTCGAGGAGCGGGCCCGTCTTACCTCTCGACAGCACCGCACGACGGAAGAGAGAGCACCATGGCCCCGCAGATGATCTTCGTGAACCTGCCCGTCAAGAACGTCGACGCGAGCAAGGCCTTCTTCGAGAAGCTCGGCTACTCGTCGAACCCGCAGTTCAGCGACGAGACCACCGCCTGTGTGGTCTTCAGCGACACGATCTTCGCGATGCTCCTCGAAGAGCCCAAGTTCACGTCCTTCATGGCTCCCGGCAAGGAGGTCTCCGACGCGACCAAGACCACCGAGGTCCTGGTCACGCTGAGCGCCGGGAGCCGGGCGGAGGTCGACCGGCTGGCCGACGCTGCTTTTGCCGCGGGCGGTGGCCCGGCGAAGGACCCGATGGACCTCGGCCACATGTACGGCCGCTCCTTCACCGACCTGGACGGCCACCACTGGGAGGTCTTCTGGATGGACCCGGCGGCCGTCCAGGGCTGAGCCCCCGGAGTCGTACGCGGCAGGGCCGCCCGGCGCCGGGCGGCCGGGGCGCGCTCAGGCCGAGACGCCGCCGTCGATCACCAGGTCCGTGCCGACGGCGGAGGCCGCGTCGTCCGAGGCGAGGTAGAGCACCGCCGCCGCCACCTCGGCGGCGGACGAGATGCGGCCGAGCGGCGACTGCTCCTTCATGCGGACCTCGCGCTCGGCCTCGGACTCGCCGGGCAGCAGCGACATCGCGGACTCCGAGGCGCCGGGGCTGACCGCGTTGATGCGGACCCCGTCGGCGATGTGGTCCAGGGCGGCGGCCCGGGTGATCGCGGAGACGGCCGCCTTGGAGACCTGGTAGCCGAAGACGCCGGGGATCCGGACGTGCGGGCCCAGGTTGGACGCGATGTTCACGATCGCCCCGCCGCCGTGCGCCCGCATGTGGGCCACCTCGGCCTGGAGGGCGTGCAGCACGCCCGTCACGTTGATGTCGAGCAGCGTCTTCCAGTCCTCCAGCGGGAAGTCCGCGGCGCTGTGGCCGCCCCGGAAGACGCCCGCGTTGTTCACGGCGACGTCCAGTCCTCCGAAGAGCTCGACCGCGCGGCGGACGAGGTCGCGGGTCGACGCGGAGCTCGCCACGTCGGCGGTGACCGCGGCCGCGGTGCCGCCGGCGGCCTCGATCAGGGCGACCGTCCCGTCGAGGGGCTCGGCCGTGCGGCCGGCGACGACGACCTTCGCGCCCTCGGCAGCGAAGGCGAGCGCGATGGCCCGGCCGAGTCCGGAACCGGCGCCGGTGACGAGGGCGGTGCGGCCGGTGAAGCGTGCGGACATGGGTGACTCCCCTGTGGATGCGGTTACTTGGCGTGGTGCGTGCGAGCGGCGAGGGCGGTGGGGGCGGCCAGGGCCGCGAACAGGGCGGCCGCGGCCGCCAGCGACACCGCGTCGCCGCCGAGGGTGAGCAGGACGGCGAAGACCACGGTCGGCCCGAGCTCCATCGCCGTGTTCAGGGCGCCGCCGGCGAGCCCCGCGCGGTGCGCCGGAACCCCCTCGGTGGCGAGGACGGCGGCGCCCGCGAAGGACAGTGCGCCGCCGGCCGGGAGCAGGAGCAGGCCGGGCAGCAGCCCGTACGCGTACGGCACGGAGGTCTCGAAGCCGGTCGCGGCGAGCAGCCCGAGTCCGGCGCCGGCCGTGCCGAGTCCCGCACCGGTCACGAGCCCGGGGCCGTACCGCCCGATCAGCGGGCCCGCGAGCCGGCCTGCGCCGAGCAGCGCGACCGCGAAGGGCACGAAGGCGGCGGAGGTGAGCAGGGCGGACCAGCCGCGCTGCTGCTGGAGCGCGAGCGAGAGCAGGACGAACACCGTGGCCGTCCCGGCCGCCGTGAGCCCGATCGCCGCGAGGCCCAGGGCGCGGCGGCCGTCGCGCAGGAAGTCCGGCGGCAGCAGGGGGTCGGCGGTCCGCCGCTCGACGGCCCCGAAGGCGGCGAGCAGCCCGAGCCCGGCGAGCAGCGGTACGAGGACCGGGGCGGATCCCCAGGGGTGGGCGTCGGTGAGCACGAGCCCGTGACTGGCGAGCGTGATCCCCGCGGTGGCGAGCAGCGCGCCGGGCAGGTCGAGGGACCGGCCCGCGCCGGGCGGGGTGGCGGGCAGCACGCGCGGGGCGAGGAGGAGGGCGGCGAGGGCGACGGCGACGGGGACCGCGAAGGCGGCGCGCCAGGAGGCGGCGGCCGCGATCACCCCGGAGAGGAGGTTCCCGGCGGTGGCGCCGAGGACGGAGAGGCCGCCCCAGGTGGCCATCGCCCGTCCGTACGCGGCCGGTTCGGGGAACAGTGCCCGCAGGACCGCCATCGCGGCCGGGGCGACCAGCGCCGCGCCGACGCCCTGGCCGAACCGGGCGGCGAGCAGTGCCCCGTAGCCGGGGGCGAGCGGGGCGGCGGCGGAGGCCGCGCCGAAGAGGAGCAGTCCGGCGGTGAGGGTCCGGCGTCCGCCGAAGCGGTCGGCGAGCCGGCCGCCGAGGAGGAGCAGCCCGGCGAAGGAGAGTCCGTACGCGGCGCTCAGCAGGATCAGTTCGGCGCGGTCGAGCCGGAACTCGGTGCCGATGCGGGGCAGGGGCACGGCGAGGGAGGCGAGCGTGAAGACGAGCGTCGTCTGCACGCCGCCGAGGAGCAGGAATCCGGGGCGGGCGGGCCGGTCGGACGTGCCTCCTCGGACCGCCCGTGCCCCTGCCGTCGTCGTCATGCCCGCGCCCCCCCCGTGTTGAACTTGACCGTACGTTCCAATATGAGCGCCGAGGAAAGGGCGCCCGTCGGGGCGCCCCGTTCCTCAGTCCAGCAGTCCCAGTGCCTGTTCCGCCGCGTCCCTGACCCGGCCCGGGTCGCTCGACGCCTTGCCGACCACCCGGATGCCCTGCAGCAGCACGAGCAGCATCCGGGCGAGGGCCCGCGGGTCGCGGTCGGCCGGGAGCTCGCCCCCGGCGCGGGCCCGGGTGAGCGCCGCGTGCAGGAGCGTCTCGATCTGCTCCCAGTTGAGCTCGACCCGGCGGGCGACGGCCGTGTCGTGCGGCCCCAGTTCCGCCGCCGAGTTGGTGACGAAACAGCCGTTCAGGCGCTCGTCGTCGGCCGCCGCCTCGGCGGCGAAGCGGCGGACGAGCGCGCGCACGGCCGGCAGGGCCGGACCCGGCGCGGACAGCTCCTCGACGATCCGGGGGTCCCGTGTCTCCAGGTAGCGGTCCATCGTCTTCAGGTACAGCTCGTGCTTGTTCCCGAAGGTCGCGTAGATGCTCGCGCGGCCGATCCCGAGGTGCTCCACGAGGTCCGACATCGTCGTCGCCTCGTAGCCGCGCGCCCAGAACAGTTCGAGGGCTGCCTGGAGCGCGGCGTCCGGATCGAATTCCTTGGTCCTGGCCACGAGAAGACCGTACGTCTTTCTGGAACGACCGGTCAAGCTAGACCGAGCGGATCGAGCGGACCGGGTAGACCGCCACCGCGACCCCGTCGTCGTCCAGGCAGCGGCCCGTCTCCAGGTCGAAGCGCTGCTTCAGGAGCGGCGAGGCCACGAACGGCCGGCCGTCCGCCGAGCCCACGAGCCCCCGGGCCAGCACCTGCGCCCCCGTGAACGGATCGCGGTTGTCGATCGCGTACGCCCGCCCCGCCCGGTCGCGGAACACCGCGGCCTGCCGGCCGTCCGGGAGGAGCGCCGCCATGCCCCGGCCCGGGGTCAGCCGGGCCTCCTCGCACACCGCCATCCAGGCGTCGGGAGCGGGGGAGAGTTCGAGCATCGCCGTGGTGTCCGCGGAGTGTTCGGTGAGAGTCGTCATCAGGAGGAAGCCCCTTCCAGCGTGGTGATCGTCGGTCCGAGCGTCAGGATCGTGAGGTCCGGCTTGATCTGGTCGCGCTCCGGCACGAACCGGACCGACGGGTCCGGAGCGTCCGGGGCGTTCACGAAGGAGACGAAGCGCCGCAGCCGGTCCGGGTCGTCCAGGGTCTGCGCCCACTCGTCCTGGTAGCCCTCGACGTGCGCCGCCATCAGCGCCTCCAGCTCGTCGCAGAGGCCGAGCGAGTCGTGCACCACCACGTCCTTCAGGTGGTCGAGCCCGCCCTCCAGGCGCTCCAGCCAGGTCGACGTCCGCTCAAGGCGGTCCGCCGTCCGGATGTAGAACATCAGGAACCGGTCGATGAGCCGGACCAGTTCGGCGTCCGACAGGTCCTGCGCGAGCAGGTCCGCGTGGCGCGGGGTCGCGCCGCCGTTCCCGCCGACGTACAGGTTCCAGCCGTTCGCCGTCGCGATGACGCCGAAGTCCTTCGACTGGGCCTCCGCGCACTCGCGGGCGCAGCCGGAGACCGCCGACTTGAGCTTGTGCGGGGACCGCAGGCCCCGGTAGCGCAGCTCCAGCTGGATCGCCGTCTTCACCGAGTCCTGGACGCCGTAGCGGCACCAGGTCTGCCCGACGCAGGACTTCACCGTGCGCAGCGACTTGCCGTACGCGTGCCCCGACTCGAAGCCCGCGTCCACCAGGCGCGTCCAGATCGACGGGAGCTGGTCCACCCGCGCGCCGAAGAGGTCGATCCGCTGACCGCCGGTGATCTTCGTGTAGAGCCCGAAGTCCCGCGCCACCTCGCCGATCACGATCAGCTTCTCCGGGGTGATCTCACCGCCGGGGATGCGCGGCACGACCGAGTACGAGCCGTTGCGCTGCATGTTCGCGAGGAAGTGGTCGTTGGTGTCCTGGAGGGAGGCCTGCTCGCCGTCCAGGATGTAGCCGCCGATGCCGAGCACGGGGGCGAGGGAGGCCAGGATCGAGCCGACGGTCGGCTTGCAGACCTCGCAGCCCTCCCCGCCCTTCGCCTCGTCCCGCCCGTGCGAGTCGAGCAGCGCCGCGAAGGAGGTCACCCGCAGGGTCCGGGCGATCTCGTACAGCTCGCTGCGGGTGTACGAGAAGCAGCCGCAGAGCCCCTTGTCCTCGGCCGCCGGCAGCAGCTTCTCGATCACCTTCACGCAACTGCCGCAACCCGTACCGGCCTTGGTGCACTTCTTCACCTCGGGCAGCGAGGAGCACTGACCGATCGCGTGCTTCGTGACGTTGTGGCAGGAGCAGATCACCGCGTCGTCCGGCAGCGCCGACGGGCCGAGCGCCACCGGCGCGCCCGCGCCCGCCGGGAGCACCAGCTGCTCGGGGGAGACGGGCGGGACCGTGCCGGTGAGCGGCCGCAGCAGCCCGTACTGCTCGGCGTCGCCGACCAGGACACCGCCGAGCAGCACGCCCTCGCCGGAGATCACCAGCTTCTTGTAGACGCCCGAGCGGGAGTCCGAGTAGACGACGTCGAGGCAGCCCTCGGCCGTGCCGTGCGCGTCGCCGAACGAGGCCACGTCCACGCCGAGCAGCTTCAGCTTCGTCGACATGTCGGCGCCGGTGAAGCCGTCCACCGTCTCGTCGGCGATGGTCGACGCCGCCGTCTGCGCCATCTCGTAACCCGGCGCCACCAGGCCGTACACCCGACCGTCCGAGGCCAGGGCGCACTCGCCGATCGCGAAGACCGCCGGGTCGGACGTGCGGCACAGCTCGTCGACCGCGATGCCGCCGCGCTCGCCGACCGCGAGGCCGCAGTCGCGGGCCAACTGGTCACGGGGCCGGACGCCCGCCGAGAACACCACCATGTCCGTGGCCAGTTCGGAGCCGTCCGAGAGCTTCATCCCGGTCACGGCGCCGTCGGCCGTCACGACCTCCTGCGTGCCCGTCCCCGTGTGGACGGTCAGGCCCATCCTCTCGATGGTGCGGAGCAGGGCCGCGCCGCCGCCCTCGTCGACCTGCACCGGCATCAGCCGCGGCGCGAACTCCACGACGTGCGTGTCGAGTCCGAGCCCCTTCAGCGCGCCCGCCGCCTCCAGACCGAGCAGGCCGCCGCCGACGACCGCGCCGGTCGTCGCCGTCTTCGCGTACTCCTCGATCGCGAGCAGGTCCTCGATCGTGCGGTAGACGAAACAGCCGCGGGCGTCCTTGCCGGGGACCGGGGGCACGAAGGGGTACGAGCCGGTGGCGAGCACCAGCGAGTCGTACGCGAAGACCTGCCCGGACCGGGCGGTGACCGTGCGGGCCTCCCGGTCCACCGACTCGGCCGGGTCGCCCACGTACAGCTCGATGCCGTGCTTCTCCATGAACCCGGCCTCGACCATCGACAGGTCGTCGGGCGTCTTGCCCGAGAAGTACGAGGTCAGCTGCACGCGGTCGTACGCGGGGCGCGGCTCCTCGCAGAGGACCACGATCCGGGCCCGCTCGGTGACGCCACGGTCGGCGAGCGCCTCCAGGAACCGCTGGCCGACCATTCCGTGGCCGACCAGGACGATCGTCGGGGTGTGCGCGGTCATGTCAGCGCTCATGTCAGGAGCCTCCGTCGTGGGTGAGCAGGTGGAGCAGGGGGGCGTCGGGAAGGGCTTCGTCGCCCTCCCACGCCTGGGCGAGCGAGCCGACCGCGGCCAGATCGCCGAGGAGGACGCCCCCGACGAGCCGGTCACCGCGGACGACGACCTTGCGGTAGGCGCTGCGCGTGGCGTCGGTCAGCTGGACGACGTCGTCGCCCGGCCGGGCCGTGACCTCGCCGAACGCGGCGAGGTCGAGCGGCTGCGCACCGCCGAGGGTGAGACGGGTGAGGGCGCGGGTGCCGGTGTAGCGGGCGCCCGGGAGCTCGGCCGTGAGCAGGTCCGCCAGCACGTCGGCCTGTTCGACCGCCGGGCCGGCGAGGCCGTAGTTCCGGCCCGCGTGCTCCGCGCAGTCGCCGATCGCGTGGATGTACGGGTCGGAGGTGCGGAGCTCGTCGTCGACGACCACGCCGGTGGCGACGTCGAGCCCCGCCTCGCGGGCGAGGGCGACGCGGGGCCGCACCCCGCAGGCGAGGACGACGACCTGGGCGTCGAGGACGAAGCCGTCGGCGAGCTCGACGGCCGTGACGGCCCCGTCGCGCTGCCGCAGGCCGCTCACGCGGCACTCGGTGTGCACCTCGACGCCGAGGGACTCGACGTGTTCGCGGAGCAGGGCCGAGGCGTGGGCGTCGAGCTGGCGCTCCATCAGGCGCTCGCCCTGCTGGGTCAGGACCACCTCGGCGCCGAGCGCGGCCAGCGCCCGCGCCGCCGAGACCCCGAGGAGGCCGCCGCCGATGACGACCGCCCGCACGCCCGGCCGGACCACGGAGCGCAGCTCCAGGCAGTCGTCGAGGGTGCGGAACGGGTGGACGCCCTCCGGCAGGGCCGCCCCGCGCAGGCCGCGCAGCGGCGGCAGCACCGGGTTGGAGCCGGTGGCGAGGACCAGCCGGTCGTAGCCGACGAGGGAGCCGTCCGCGCACTCCACCGTCCGGGCCGCCCGGTCGATCCGCACCGCCCGCACCCCGAGCCGGGCCGGCTCGCGGGCCTCGGGCAGGGCGATGACCTCGGGGGCGTAGCGCCCGGCGAGGACATCGGCGAGCAGCACCCTGTTGTACGGTGCGTGCGACTCCTCGCCGAGGAGGGTGACGGGCAGGCGCTGGGCGAGCCGGGCGCCCGCCGTTCCGCCCCCGACCACCACGATCCGTGTACTCATACCCGGAAGAGTGCGCGGCCGGTGTTACCCGACGGCATCCCGACTGTTTCCCGTACGGAACGCTGATCTCAGCCCCCGCCCCGGCGCGCTGTGAGGGCCCCGGAGGATTAACCGGCGATCAGCCTCGACTCAAGCCCGCCTTAAGGATCGGGGGGAGCGGTCCGAGCCGCGGATTCCCGTATACGGGCGGACCTAGGGTGCCGGATGTGACCACCGAGGCCCGCCACCACCCCCTCTACGTACCCCTCCGCGCCGAGCCGTCCCCCGCACCGGTGGCCGCCCGGGGACCGGAGCCGATCCGGATGCCTTCACCCGCTCCCGCCCCGGCCGCGCACCCCGCCCCGGCCCCGGCCGCGCGCCCCGCCCCGTGCCCCGTCCCCGGCCCGGCGCCGCGGCTCGCCCCCGAGCGGCTGCGGACCGGGATCGTCGCCGGGGCGGGGGCCCTCGGCCTGCTCTGGGGAGTCCAGGCCAGGCCGTCCGCCCGACTCGACGCGCTCTTCGCGACCGGCGCCCACCTCACCGGCCTCCTCGCCGGCTACGGCGTCCTCGTCCTCCTCCTGCTCATGGCCCGGATCCCGGCCGTCGAGCACGGCGTCGGCGCCGACCGGCTAGCCCGCTGGCACGCGGTCGGCGGCCGGTACGCCCTCGGCCTGATCGGCGCCCACGCGCTCCTCGCGCTCTGCGGATACGCCGTCCACACCCGTACCGACCTCGTCACCGCCACCGGGGACCTCCTCTCCTACGGGGCCATCGCCACCGCCACCGCGGGCACCGCCCTCTTCGTCGCCGTCGGCGTCACCTCCGCCCGGGCCGTACGGAGCCGGGTCCGGCACGAGACCTGGCGGGCGGTCCACCTGGGCACCCTCCTCGCCGCCGCGCTCGGCTTCGTCCACCAGCTCGCCGGACCCGACCTCGCCGGCGGCCTCGCCACCCGCTGGCTGTGGTCGATGGCCCACGCCACCGTCGCCGTCCTCCTCCTCTGGTACCGGCTCGTCGTCCCCGTCCGGGCCGCGTTCCGCCACGGACTGCGGGTCGTCGAGGTCCGCGACGAGGGACCCGGAGTCGTCTCCGTCCTCGTCCGGGGCAGGGGAGTGGCCCGGCTGTGCGCCGAACCCGGCCAGTTCTTCCGCTGGCGCTTCCTGCGGCGCGGCCTCTGGGCGACCGCCCTTCCCTTCTCCCTCTCCGCCCCCGTCCGCGACGACACCCTGCGCATCACCGTCAAGGCCCTCGGCGACCACACCCGCCGCATCCGCCGGCTCCGCCCCGGCACCCGGGTCCTCGCCGCGGGACCGTTCGGCGCGCTCACCGCCCACCGCCGCACCCGCCGCAAGGTCCTCCTGCTCGCCGGCGGCGTCGGCATCACCCCGCTGCGCACCCTCTTCGAGACGCTGCCCGGCGGGCCCGGCGACGTCACCCTCCTCTACCGCGCCTCCGACGAGGCCGGCCTCGTCCTGCGCGCCGAACTGGAGGCCATCGCCCGCGAACGGCAGGCCGCCCTGCACTTCCTGCTCGGCCCCTCGGACGGCGCCTTCGACCCCCTCGCGCCCCGCGCGCTGCGCGACCTGGTCCCCGAACTCGCCGCCCACGACGTGTACCTGTGCGGCCCGCCCGGGATGTCCCGGGCCGCGACCGACTCCCTGCTCCGGGCCGGCGTACCGGCCTCCCGCATCCACAGCGAGGACTTCGACCATGGCTAGACACAGCGCGCCGCACCCCTCCGCCGAGCTCGCCCGCCGGCGGCTCGCCGCGGCGCTCCTCGGCGCCGGAGCGCTCGCCGCGACCCTGCTCACGGCGGTCGTCACACCGGCCGCCCCGCCGGCCCCGGACCGGGAGCCGGGCACGGCAACCTCAGAGCTAGCTCAACGATGAGGCGATCGATGGACGGGGCAACGAACTCCTCCGTAGGGTCACGCCCATGCCCGAGATATCGCTGACCACCCTTGTCCTGCTCTGCCTCGCCGCGCTCGTGGCGGGCTGGATCGACGCCGTGGTGGGCGGCGGCGGACTGCTCCAGCTGCCCGCCCTGCTGCTCGGCCTTCCGCACGTCCCGGCCGCGCACATCCTCGGCACCAACAAGGCCGTCTCGATCGTCGGCACCACCGGGGCCGCCGTCACCTACCTCCGCAAGGCGCCCGTCCAGGTGGGGACGGCGGTGCGGATCGGACTCGCGGCCCTCGTCGGCTCCATGTGCGGCGCGTTCTTCGCGGCCGGGATCAGCAGCGAGGTCCTGCGCCCGGTGATCATGGTGGTGCTGCTCGCGGTCGCGGCGTTCGTGATGCTGCGGCCGTCCTTCGGCGTGAAGCCCGAGGGGGAGGACCGGGCGCCGCTGACCCGGGCCAGGATCGTCACCGCGATCGTGGTCGTCGGCGGCGGCATCGGGTTCTACGACGGCCTGTTCGGCCCCGGCACCGGCACCTTCCTCGTCCTCGCGCTCACCGCCGTGCTCCACCTGGACCTGGTGACCGCCTCCGCCACCTCCAAGATCGTCAACGTCTGCACCAACGCGGGCGCGCTCGTCATGTTCGCCTACCAGGGCAGCGTGTACTGGCAGCTCGCGGCCGTCATGGCGGTCTTCAACCTGGCGGGCGGCATGCTCGGAGCCCGGATGGCGCTGAGCAAGGGCGCCGAGTTCGTCCGCGGCGTGCTGATCGTCGTGGTCTTCTCGCTGGTCGCGAAGCTCGCCTTCGACCAGTGGGCGTGACCGCCCGCCGGTGGCCCGCTACCTGACGCCGATGAGGTGGCCGAAGGCGACCACGTTGCCCTGGTAGCCGTTCTTCTTCGAGAAGCCGCCCCCGCAGGTGATCACCCGGATCTCGGCGCGGTCGGCCTCGTCGTACACCTTCCGGTCCGGGAAGTGCGCGTTGTCGTACACCTCGACCGCGTCGACCGTGAAGACGGCGGTACGGCCGTCCTGCCGGTCGACCTCGATCCGGTGCCCCTTCTTCAGCGCGCCCAGCGTGTAGAACACGGCGGGGCCGTCGGCGTTGTCGACGTGGCCCGCGACGATCGCCGTGCCCTTCGCCCCGGGCGTGGTGCCTTCCCCGTACCAGCCGGCCATGTTCCGGTTCCCGGCCGGCGGCACGTCGAGCGCGCCGTTCGCACCGAGACCCAGCCGCATCATCGGGGTGTCCACGTCGGTCTCCGGGATGCGCAGCCGGACCGGCGCCGACGGCGGCAGCGGATCGGCGGCCGCGTCCGTGTGCACGCTCGGCCCGGCGGCGAAGGCCTGGGCGGCGGACGGCACGGGCGGGGTGACGCCCTCCGAGCCGTTCTGGACGAGCCAGAGCCCGACGCAGGCGGCCACGGCTATGCCCCAGCCCTTGCTCCTGTTGCTCACCTGGGTTCCCTCGGTCGGTTCACGGATGTGGCCCTGCCCCCGCCGGGCCGTTTCCGGCGCGCGGCGGGGGCAGGACGGGCGGTCGTCTCAGTGCCCCTGCGCGCCGCTCGCCCGGCGGCGCAGGAGCCAGACTCCGCCGACGGCAGCCGCGGCCAGCACCGCCGCGCCCGCCGTGACCTGGGCGATGTCGGGGCCCACGCTGCCCCCGACACCGGTCTGTACGTGCCCGCTCGGACTCCGGTGCTTCACGTTCATCTCGCCCCGGGCGGTCCTGCCGTTGTCGCAGGCCACGCTGATCCAGTGCGTGCCGGGCCTGGCGTGCTCCGGCACGTGGAACTGCCCGACCACGACCTCCTTGTGCGTGCTCGGATTCAGCTGGAACTCGCCCGCGCCGAGCGAGTTCGCGTCCCCGACCCCGTGCCCGTTCTTGCCGCAGGCGAGGGTGTTGACGGTGACGGTGGTGCCGGGCGAGGCGGACGACGGGAAGATCTCCAGCGACTCGGAGTTCTCGTTGTTCGCGTACGCCCCCGGGGCGGCGAACGCCCCGAGCGCGACGACCGTCAGCGCGGTACCGGTGAGCAGGCGGGCAGTGGTGCGCATGGGGATCCTCCGGGGCGCGCGAGCGGTCATGCCGGGCGGTCCTCCCGGGAGGGACATCCCGGAATCGACCTTCTGTGACCGAGATAAAGGCCGCGCCACGCCCCCCGCCTGCTGATGATGCATCAGGATTGGGCCGTCCGATGCGGAGTGTCGACTGGATCCCCGACGTTTACGCAGGTCAGAGCAGGTTGTAAGGCGTCGTCCGACACTCCGTGCCGAACGGGTGACGGAGGGGTCCGGGCGGGTCCGACCCCGCCCGGACCCCTCGCCTCATCCGGCCTTTCCGAGCGCCTCCCCCTCCACCGACCCGTACGCCGCGTGCACCCGCTTCATCAGGTCCTCGTCCACCGGGAACGCGATCTCGTCGATCGCGGTGACGGCGGCGATCGTCCTGGAGTTGGTCACGAAGGCGGCGCGGTAGCCGGGGAGGTCCGCGAGGGTCACCGGGCGGCGGACCGACCCCAGGCGGGGCGCGAGGAGGGCCATGGTGATGCCCTCCAGGCACGGCGCCGACGGCCACACCACCGAAGTGCCGTCCCAGAAGGCGATGTTGGCCACGGCGCCCTCGGCGATGTCGCCGTACGGGTTCGTCAGGAGGGCCGAGTCGTAGCCGGCCCGGCGGGCCGCCGTGCCGTGGTAGTCCTGGCCGAAGCCGCCGAGGTGCTTGATGTGCGGCGCGGGGCGCCAGTAGTCGACGCTCATGAGGCGCTCCGGGGAGCCCGGCCCGTCGGGGGCCGGTTCGCGGACGGTCACCACGATGCGGGGGCCGTCGTAGACGTACACCCGTGCCGAGGCGTCCCGTCGCCCCGAGGCCGCCACGGCTCCGGCGAGCAGGGCGCGGACGCGGTCGTGGTCCAGGGGAGTGTCGAAGAGTTCGCGGGTCGACCGGTCGAGCCGGTCGAGGTGCAGGCCGAGGCCCTTCACGAGCCCGTCGCGCACCTGCATCGCCGTGAAGTGGCCGTAGCCGCTCATGAGGGTGGCGAGGAGGTCGGGGTCGGCCACCGGGGCGCCGTCGATCTCGATGTACGCGGGAGGTGTGGTCATGCCCTCACCGTACGGGCCGGGAGGAGGCCCTTCGGAGCGCCCCGGGAACGGCGCTTGACCTCAACCATGCTTGAGGTACCACGATCGTCCGCATGGACCTCACGAACTCCACTTCGCCCGCCGTCCCTTCGACCCCCCTGCAGCTCGCCCTGATCGTCGCGAGCGACCGCGAAGGCCGCTTCGGGCCGGTCGTCGCCGACTGGTTCCGCACCCGGCTCGCCGAACGCGAGGACTTCGCCGTCACCGTCGTCGACCTCGCCGAGGTCGACCTCCCGACCTCCCTCTCCCACGACCCGTCGCCGGCCGTCCGGGCCGAACTCGCCAAGGTCTCCCCGGTCCTGGCCGACGCCGACGCCTTCGTCGTCCTCACCCCCGAGTACAACCACTCCTTCCCCGCGTCCCTCAAGAACCTCATCGACCGGCACTACACCGAGTGGCAGGCCAAGCCCGTCGGCTTCGTCTCCTACGGCGGCATCTCCGGCGGTCTGCGCGCCGTCGAGCAACTCCGGCAGGTCTTCGCCGAGATGCACGCCGTCACCGTCCGCGACACCGTCTCCTTCCACCACGCCCACGGGCAGTTCGACGAGGACGGCCGCCACAAGGACCCCGCTGCCGCCGAGGGCGCGGCCAAGGTGCTCCTCGACCAGCTCGGCTGGTGGGGACGCGCCCTCAAGGACGCCAAGTCCGTCCGCCCGTACGGTTCGTGAGGCCACCCCGCCACGCCGCTCGACACGGCCCTCCGGGACGCCCGTCCCTCCGGCGGCACGGCACGGCACGGCACGGCACCGTCACCGACGCTGTCGCCCCCGAGGTGCCCGGCGAGGTGCCGCGGGAGCGGACCGCCCAGGGGGGCGGGCGATGCCTCGGGCAGGGGGCGGGATCGGCCCCGGGCAGGACGGGCGAGGCCCCGGCGCCGGCGGTGCGCGGACGCCACGCGCAACGCCCCGCGGCGGGCGGTGCGTACGCCCGGCTGCACGCGGCCCGGTTCGCCCCTACGGTGGAGGCGTGATCGTCACCGTCCGCACCACCACCGACGCGCGCGCCAAGGCCGACGCCCTGGCCCGCGGCGCCGTCGAGGCCCGGCTCGCCGCCTGCGCGCAGATCGAGGGGCCCGTCACCTCCGTCTACCACTGGCAGGGCGCGATCGAGACCACCGAGGAGTGGCAGGTCGTCCTCAAGACCACCGAGGCCCGCTACCCGGCCCTGGAGGCCCACCTCATCGCCGCGCACGACTACGAGACGCCCGAGATCGTCGCCACCCGGGTGACCCGGGTCAGCGAGGACTACGCCCGCTGGGTCGAGCGGGAGACCGAGGCGCCCCCGGCGGTCGAAGGCCTCGCGCCGGCGAACGACGAGCGGCCGTTCTTCGTCTACGGGACGCTGCGCCCGGGCGCGTACAACCACGACCGGTTCCTTGCCGGCCGGATCGGCACCGAGGCGGACGCCGTGCTGCACGGCGCGGTCCTGCACGACGGGCCCGGCTACCCGTACGTCGTCCCGTCCGACGGCGGCCGGGTGGTCGGCACCCTGCTCACCCCCGCGCCCGGCGCCTACGGCGAGCTGTTCGGCCTCCTCGACCGCCTGGAGCTGCCCGTCGGGTACGAGCGGGTGGCGATGGACGTCGTCCGGGTACGGGACGCTGCGCGGGTGTCCGCCTGGGTGTTCCTCGCGGCCCCCGACGCGCCCCTCGGCCCGGTCATCGAGAGCGGCGACTGGTTCAGCAAGCCGTAGGGACGGGGCCGGGGACGGGCCCCGTCCGGGGCGGCCGCAGGACGTGTCCCGCCGGCGGCGGCCGGGTCAGCCGGCCGTGGCGTCCGCGGAGCCGGCCGGCTCCAGGCGGACCGCGCACACCTTGAACTCGGGCATCCGGGAGACCGGGTCGAGCGCCGGGTTCACCAGGGTGTTCGCGCGCCCCTCCCCGTACCAGTGGAACGGCATGAAGACGGTGTCCGGGCGGATGGCCGAGGTGATCCGGGCGGGCGCGACGGCCCGGCCGCGCCGGGAGACCACCGCGAGCCGCTCGCCCTCGGCGACACCGAGCCGCTCGGCGAGCCGCGGGTGCAGCTCCACGAAGGGGCCGGGCGCCGCCGCGTTCAGCTCGTCGACCCGCCGGGTCTGCGCCCCCGACTGGTACTGGGACACGACCCGGCCGGTGGTCAGCACGACCGGGTAGTCGGCGTCCGTCTCCTCGGCGGCCGCCCGGTGCACGACCGGCACGAACCGGGCCCGCCCGTCGGGCGTCGCGAACCGGTCGAGGAACAGCCGGGGCGTGCCCGCGTGCCCCGGGTCCGGGCACGGCCAGAACACGCCCTGCTCCTCCTCGATCCGGCGGTAGCTGATGCCCGCGTAGTCGGCGGGACCGCCCGCCGAGGCGCGGCGCAGCTCGTCGAAGACCTCCTCGGGGTCCGTCGGGAAGCCCTTCTCCCAGCCGAGCAGCCCGGCCAGCGCGTGCAGGACCTCCAGGTCGCTGCGCACGCCCTCCGGCGCGGTCAGCGCGCGGCGGCGCAGCAGCACCCGGCCCTCCAGGTTCGTCATGGTGCCGGTCTCCTCCGCCCACTGGGTCACGGGCAGGACGACGTCGGCGAGTTCGGCGGTCTCGGAGAGCACCACGTCCGCGACGGCGAGGAAGTCCAGCGACCGCAGCCGCCCCTCGACGTGCGCGGCGTGCGGCGCGGACACCACCGGGTTGGAGCCCATGAGCAGCAGCGCCTTCACGTCGCCGCCGAGCGCGTCGAGGAGCTCGTACGCGCTCCGCCCGGGCCCCGGCAGCGACTCCGGCGGCACGCCCCAGACGCCGGCGACGTGCTCCCGGGCGGCCGGGTCGTCGAGCTTGCGGTAGCCGGGCAGCTGGTCGGCCTTCTGGCCGTGCTCGCGGCCGCCCTGGCCGTTGCCCTGGCCGGTGAGGCAGCCGTAACCGCTCAGCGGCCGGCCCGCCTTGCCGGTGGCCAGGCAGAGGTTGATCCAGGCGCCCACGGTGTCGGTGCCCTTGGACTGCTGCTCGGGGCCGCGCGCGGTCAGCACCATGCCGCTCCCGGCGTCGCAGAACATCGCGACCGCCTCCCGCAGCTGCGGCACGGACACCCCGGTGATCCGCTCGACCTGCTCGGGCCAGTGCGACATCGCCCCGGCGCGCGCCGCCTCCCAGCCGTCGGTCCGCTCCCCGACGAACTCCTCGTCGACCCGGCCCTCGGCCACCACGAGGTGGAGCATGCCGAGGGCGAGCGCGAGGTCCGTGCCGGGGCGCGGCGCCAGGTGCAGGTCGGCCTGCTCGGCGGTGCGGGTGCGGCGCGGGTCGACGACGATCAGCCTGCCGCCGTTCTCCTTCAGCTCGGTGAGGTAGCGCAGCGCGGGCGGCATCGTCTCGGCGAGGTTGGAGCCGACGAGGATCACGCAGCCCGTCTTCGGGATGTCCTCGAGCGGAAAGGGGAGTCCCCGGTCGAGGCCGAAGGCCCGCTGGTGCGCGGCGGCCGCCGACGACATGCAGAAGCGGCCGTTGTAGTCGATCTGCGAGGTGCCGAGGACGAGCCGGGCGAACTTGCCCAGCGTGTACGCCTTCTCGTTGGTGAGACCGCCGCCGCCGAAGACCCCCACGGCGTCGGGGCCGTGGTCGGCGCGGGTCCGGGACAGCCCCTCGGCGACGGCGGAGAGAGCCTCCTCCCAGGTCGCGGGCCGCAGGGCCCCCGAGTCAGGGCATCGGACCAGGGGCTCGGTGAGCCTGACCCGGGAGGAGAGTACGGAGGGGGCGGTGCGGCCCTTGCCGCACAGCGCGCCCCGGTTGACGGGGAAGTCGGTCCGCTCGACCACCTCGGCGGGCAGCTCCGGGGTGCCGGTGGGGCGGAGCGACATGCCGCACTGCAGGGCGCAGTAGGGGCAGTGGGTGGGAACCGCGGTGGCGTCGGACATGCGGCCAGCATGCGTCCGCAGTGTTACGCGGGGCCGCGCCGCGTATTACGGGCGCGGTGCTCTCCGCTCAGCTCACGGCAGGTCGCGAGGTGAGGAGAGGGCCTCGGCGACCCCGTCCTCCCGCGGCCCGAGGAAGTGCGGGTCCGGGCGCAGACCGGCGTCGAGCGCGGCCTTGCCCGCGGCGAACAGCTCCCGCGTGGTGCCGTAGTACCAGGTGCGGTCGTGGGGCTCCGCGACCCCCACGCCGTACGCGTCCACGCCCGCCCGGCCGCACAGCGCGACGGCCCGCTTGATGTGGAAGTCCTGCGTCACGAGCACCGCCCGGTCCACGCCGAACACCTTCCGGGCCCGCACGCACGAGTCCCAGGTGTCGAAGCCCGCGTAGTCGCTCACGATCCGGTCGTCCGGCACCCCGCGGGCGGTGAGGTACGTCCGCATCGCGCTCGGCTCGTCGTATGCGGTCCTGCTGTTGTCGCCGGTGACCAGCAGCACCCGCACCTTGCCCGTCCGGTACAGCTCGGCCGCCGTGTCGAGCCGGTGCGCGAGGTACGGCGTGGGCCGCCCGTTCCACAGCCCGGCGCCGAACACCACGGCGACGTCCCGGGCCGGCACGTCGGCGGTCGTCCGCAGCTTCCCGGCGGCGGCGGTGTGCATCCAGGTGACCGGGGCGAGGGCGAGCACCGCTCCCAGCATCACGGCCTGGACGGTACGGCGGCGGGCCCGGGTCGTGCGGGGGATCAGCCGGGTGAGCCGTGCCGGTGCCGGCATGCGGGAACCTCCGTGAGGTGCGGATCGGTGAGGGACTGTCACCCCGTCCGACGCGCCTCGGCGGTGTTCGGTTCACCGGCGGTCCGGGGTGTTCCGTACAACACACCGGCCAGCGCCATCCCGAGCAGCATCCCCAGCAGCTGGGCCGCGGCGAACGCCGGCACCGACCCGGGGGCGATGCCGGTGAACGAGTCGGAGAACGCGCGGCCGACCGTGGCCGCCGGGTTGGCGAACGACCCGGACGAGGTGAACCAGATCGCCGCCCCGATGTACCCCGCCACCGCGACCGGGGCGAGGCCCGGGCGGCCGATGCGGCGCAGCCCCTGCACGACGAGGACGAGGCCCGCGGTGGCGACGGCCTCCCCGAGGAGCAGGTGCGGCGCCGACCGCGGCTCGCTGGCCCAGGCGCCCGGCGCCCGCCCGAACATGGCCTCGGCGAGCAGCGCGCCCGCGACGGCCCCGGCGAGCTGGGCGGCGATGTAGACGAGGGCCTCCCGCCCGCCCCGCCGGTGGCGCCGCGACCACCACTCCGAGAGCGTCACGACCGGATTGAAGTGCGCTCCGGACAGCGGGCCGATCAGCGCGATCAGCAGGCCGAGGCCGACGGCGGACGCGGCGGCGTTGGCCAGCAGCCGGACGCCGACGTCCTGGCTCAGGGAGTCGGCGCGGATGCCGGAGCCGACGATCACGGCGACGAGGGCGGCGGTGCCGATGAACTCGGCGGCTGCGCGCCGGGGGAGTGCGGGCGGGGACATTCTCATAGTGGAAAAGATATTCCGTGATTCGGAACGAAAAAAGAGGGGAGGGGAAGGTGCCCGGGCCCGTACCATCCGCCCATGATCACCAACGACGTCCTCGGGGACGCGGTCCGCAACAACGCCGAGTGGTGCCAGGCCATGTGCGACGCCCACGGCCTGACCGGCACCTTCGGCCCCCGCACCTGGACCAGCGCCCGCCGCACCCCGCTCTACTACCCCGACGCGGTCACCCTGACCGACGACGCCGGGGTCGAGGACGTCCTCTCCGGCATCGACCGCACCACCCCCGGCGCCTCCGTCAAGGACAGCTTCGCCCGCCTCGACCTCGCCCCCGAAGGCTTCCGCCTCCTCTTCGAAGCCCAGTGGATCGCCCGCCCCGCCGGCCTCCCCGCCCCCCAGGCCCCCGGCGACTGGCGCCCCGTCCGCACCCCGGACGAACTCGCCGCCTGGGCCCTCGCCTGGAGCGGCGACGACGCCGACGACGCGGAGCTCTTCCGCCCCGGACTCCTCGCCGACCCCGCCACGACGGTCGTCGCCGGACACGACCCCGACGGCCGGATCCTCGGCGGCGCGGTCCTCACCACCAGCGCCCGCGTCACCGGCCTCTCCAACCTCTTCGCCGCCGACGGCACCGACCCCTCCCACGTCTGGGCCGGCGCGCTCTCCGCCGCCCCCGCCGACCGCCCCCTCGTCGGCTACGAATCCCCCGCCGACCTCCCCCCGGCCCTCGCCGCCGGCTTCGACGCGATCGCCCCCCTCCGGGTCTGGCTGAGCACCTGAGCCCACCCCGCCCCCGTCCGCCGCCGGGCGGGGTGTGAGGGGGTTGCAAAGACGTGTCACCCGGGCGAAACGGGGAGGCAACGCGGCGCCGGGAGGATCGGCGCATGACCCAGGAGCGGAAGATGACGTCGGGCGGCACGCTCGTGGCCGTCGGGCACGGCAGCAGGGACCCCCGGGCGCGGGCGACCCTGAGCCGCCTGCTGGAGCGGGTCCGGGAGCTGCGCCCCGGGCTCGACGTACGCCTGGCGCACATCGAGCTGAACGCGCCGCTGCTGGACGACACGCTCGCGGAGGTCGCCGCGGCGGGCGGGGAGGCGGTGCTCGTCCCGCTCCTGTTCGCGCCCGGCCACCACGTCACCCACGACCTGCCCGCCGCCGTCGCCGCGACACCCGCGCTCCGGGCCGTGGTCGCGGAGCCGCTGGGGGCGCACCCGCTGCTGGTCGAGGCGCTCGTGGGGCGGCTCGCCGAGGCGGGGTGGGAACCGGAGGACGGGCGGGCCCGGGACACCGGGGTGGTGCTCGCGTCGGCCGGGTCGCGGGACCCGCGGTCGGGGGCCGAGATCCGGCGGATCGCCGCGCTGCTCGGCGAGCGCCTCGGCGGCGTCCCGGTCGTGCCCGCGTACGCCTCCGCCGCCGCGCCCACCGTCGCCGAGGCCGTGCGGGCCCTGGCCGCCCGGGGCCGCCACCGCGTCGCCGTCGCCTCCTGCTTCACCGCGCCCGGCCTCTTCGCCACCCGGGCCGCCGACCACGCCCCCTGGATCGCCGCCGACCCGCTCGGCGCCCACCCGGCCCTCGCCCGCCTCGTCCTGCACCGCTACGACCGGGCCCGCACGGCCGCCCGTACGGCCACCCCCGCGCGGGAACTCGCCGCCATCTGAGCGCTTCTGTCGGTCCCTCCGGTTACCGTCGACGCATGGAAGGCATCACGGACACCTCAGGACAGGACACCACCACCGACACCCCGGGCTACGACTCCGCCGCGACCGACCGCTGGGCGGCGGAGCCCGACAAACGCCCCGGCCGCACCGCCTTCCAGCGCGACCGGGCCCGTGTCCTGCACTCCGCGGCGCTGCGCAGGCTCGCGGGGAAGACCCAGGTCGTCACGCCCGGCACCCGCAGCCACGCCTGGGACGCCAGCCCCCGCACCCGGCTGACCCACTCCCTGGAGTGCGCGCAGGTGGGCCGGGAGCTGGGCGCCGCGCTCGGCTGCGATCCCGACCTCGTCGAGGCCGCCTGCCTCTCCCACGACATGGGCCACCCGCCGTTCGGGCACAACGGCGAGCAGGCGCTCAACGACGTGGCGAAGGACTGCGGCGGCTTCGAGGGGAACGCGCAGTCGCTGCGCCTGCTCACCCGCATCGAGCCGAAGCGGTTCGTGAAGGACGCCGACGGGGACCTGGTCAGCGTCGGCCTCAACCTCACCCGCGCCGCGCTCGACGCGGCCACCAAGTACCCGTGGGCGCGGGGCGGGCACCCCGAGGACCCCGGTTCGCCGAAGTTCGGGGTGTACGAGGACGACCTGCCCGTCTTCGGATGGATCCGGCAGGGCGCGCCGGCCCACCGGAAGTGCTTCGAGGCACAGGTCATGGACTGGTCCGACGACGTGGCGTACTCGGTCCACGACTTCGAGGACGGCCTGCACGCGGGTCACATCGACCCGAACCTGCTGCTGGCCGAGCCCGAGCGCGCCGACGTCTTCGCGGTCGCCATCGGCCGCTACGTACCGGAGGACACCGATCCGCAGGAGCTCGCGGACGCGCTCGACCGGCTGGTCGACCAGGAGTGGTGGCCGCACGGCTACGACGGCTCGGCCGTCGCCCAGGCCCGGCTGAAGGACGCCACCAGCCAGCTGATCGGGCGGTTCTGCCTCGCGGCGGAAGGCGCCACCCGCGAGCGGTACGGATCCGGGCGCCTCACCCGCTACGCCGCGGAACTCGTGGTGCCGCGCGAGGCGCGCAACGAGTGCGCGGTCCTCAAGGCCGTCGCCGACCGGTACGTGATGCAGCGCGCCGAGCAGGAGGCACTCCGCGCCGACCAGCGGATCGTCGTCGCGGAACTCGCCGAGGCCCTCGTCGCCCGCGCTCCCGACGGCCTCGAACCGCAGTTCCGGGCGGCGTTCGACGCGGCCCGCGACGACCGTGCGCGCAAGCGCGTCATCGTCGACCAGATCGCCAACCTCACCGACGCCTCCGCCCGCGCCCTGCACGCCCGCTTCCGCCGCCACCACGCGTAGGTCCTCTTCCCTCCCCTCCCTCCGTGCGGGACGCTCGCATGCACGCCCCGAGCCGGAACGGCCCGACGAACGCCGGGGGGCGTAGGTTGGAAGCGGTCGCAAAGAGGAGGAAAAGACGTGGTCGACGCAGATCAGACCTTTGTCATCGTCGGCGGGGGCCTGGCAGGGGCCAAAGCGGCGGAGACCTTGCGGGCCGAGGGGTTCAACGGCCGGGTGATCCTCATCGGAGACGAACGCGACCACCCCTACGAGCGCCCACCCCTGTCCAAGGGCTACCTCACCGGCGCGAAGGAGCGCGACGGCGTCTTCGTCCACGAGGCCGCCTGGTACGCGGCGAACGACGTCGAGCTGCACCTCGGCCAGTCCGTCACCGCCGTCGACCGCGAGGACCGCACCGTGCGCCTCGGCGACGGCACCGTCATCCGCTACGACAAGCTGCTGCTGGCCACCGGCGCCGAGCCGCGCCGCCTCGACGTCCCCGGCACCGAGCTGGCCGGCGTCCACCACCTGCGCCGGCTCGCCCACGCCGACCGGCTCCGCCAGGTCCTCGCCGGCCTCGGCCGGGACAACGGCCACCTGGTGATCGCCGGCGGCGGCTGGATCGGCCTGGAGGTCGCGGCGGCCGCCCGGGGCTACGGCGCCGAGGTCACCGTCGTCGAGGCCGACCCGACCCCACTGCACCGGGTCCTCGGCCCCGAGCTCGGCCAGCTCTTCGCCGACCTGCACACCGACCACGGCGTCCGCTTCCACTTCGGCGCCCGGCTCACCGAGATCGTCGGCCAGGACGGCATGGTCCTCGCCGTCCGCACCGACGACGGCGAGGAGCACCCGGCGCACGCCGTGCTCGCCGCGATCGGCGCCGCGCCCCGCACCGCCCTCGCCGAGAACTCCGGGCTCGCCCTCGTCGACCGCGCCGACGGCGGCGGCATCGCCGTCGACGAGTCGCTGCGCACCTCCGACCCCGACATCTACGCGGCCGGGGACGTGGCCGCCGCGCTCCACCCGCGCCTGCACACCCGGCTGCGCGTCGAGCACTGGTCCAACGCCCTGAACGGCGGCCCGGCCGCCGCCCGCGCCATGCTCGGGCAGCACGTCTCGTACGACCGGGTGCCCTACTTCTTCACCGACCAGTACGACCTGGGCATGGAGTACTCGGGCTGGGCGCCGCCCGGCTCGTACGACCAGGTCGTGGTGCGCGGCGACACCGGGAAGCGCGAGTTCATCGCCTTCTGGCTCAAGGAGGGCCGGGTCCTCGCCGGCATGAACGTGAATGTGTGGGACGTCACAGACCCGATCCAGCAGCTCATCCGCTCCCGCACGGCCGTGGACCCCGACGCCCTCGCCGACCCCTCCGTACCCCTGGAGAGCCTGATCTGATCACCTCCGCCCCCACGTAGACTTCATGCGTGGCAGGCAGGATCAACGATGACGACGTGAAGGCGGTACGGGACGCGGTCCCGATCGACGCCGTCGTGTCCGAGTACCTCCAGCTGCGCAACGCGGGCGGCGGGAACCTCAAGGGTCTCTGCCCCTTCCACGACGAGAAGTCGCCCTCCTTCCAGGTCAGCCCCAGCAAGGGACTCTTCCACTGCTTCGGCTGCCAGGAGGGCGGCGACACCATCGCCTTCGTGATGAAGATCGACCACCTCTCCTTCTCGGAGACGGTCGAGCGCCTCGCCGCGAAGGCGGGCATCACCCTGCGGTACGAAGAGGGCGGCTACAACCCCGGACACCAGCGCGGCGAGCGCATCCGCCTGATCGAGGCGCACAAGGTCGCCGCCCAGTTCTACGTCGACCAACTCGGCTCCGCCGAGGCCGAGATCGGCCGGAAGTTCCTCGCCGAGCGCGGCTTCGACCAAGCCGCCGCCGAGCACTTCGGCGTCGGCTACTCCCCGGCCGGCTGGGACCACCTCACCCGCTTCCTGCGCGGCAAGGGCTTCTCCGACAAGGAGTTGATCGTCTCCGGCCTCTCCCAGGACGGCCGGCGCGGCCCCATCGACCGCTTCCGCGGCCGCCTCATGTGGCCGATCAGGGACGTCGGCGGCGAGGTCGTCGGCTTCGGCGCGCGCAAGCTCCGCGACGACGACAACGGCCCCAAGTACCTCAACACGCCCGAGACTCCGATCTACAAGAAGTCCCAGGTGCTCTACGGCATCGACCTGGCCAAGAAGGACATCGCCAAGGTCAGCCGGGCCGTCGTCGTCGAGGGCTACACCGACGTCATGGCCTGCCACCTCGCCGGCGTCACCACCGCCATCGCCACCTGCGGCACCGCCTTCGGCGGCGACCACATCAAGATCCTCCGCCGGCTCCTCATGGACAACGGCTCGGCCCGCGTCATCTTCACCTTCGACGGCGACTCCGCCGGCCAGAAGGCCGCCCTGCGCGCCTTCGAGGACGACCAGAAGTTCGCCGCCGAGACGTACATCGCCATCGCCCCCGACGGCATGGACCCCTGCGACCTGCGGCTCGCCAAGGGCGACGCGGCCGTCGCCGAGCTGGCCGAGCCCCGCACCCCGCTCTTCGAGTTCGCCCTCCGGCAGATCGTGAAGCGGTACGACCTGGAGACCCCGGCCGGCCGGGCCGCCGCCCTCGACGAGGCCGCGCCCGTCGTCGCCCGCATCAAGAACATCGGCGCCCAGCACGAGGTCGCCGTCCAGCTCGCCGGCATGCTCGGCATCCTCGACACGCAGTTCGTCGTCAAGCGGGTCGCCCAGCTCGCCCGCTGGGCCCGCGACCGCGGCGGCAAGGGCCCCGCGCAGCCCGCCCCGCAGCGCGGCTACGACACCCCGGCCCCGCCGGCCGCCCCCTCCGGGCCCGCGCTCAACCTGCGCAGCCCCGCCCACCGCACCGAGCGCGAACTCCTCAAGCTGGCCCTCCAGCGCCCCGAGCTGGTCTCCCCGGCCTTCGACGCGTACGGCATCGACGAGTTCACCGCCCCGCCGTACGCCGCCGTCCGCCAGTGCGTCCAGGACGCGGGCGGCGCCACCGGCGCACCCTCCGACTACCTCGACACCGTCCGCGAGGCCGCCCCCAACGACACGGTCCGCGCCCTCGTCACCGAACTCGCCGTCGAGGCGATCTTCGCCAAGAACGTCGACGAGGCCTACGCCGGCGACCAGCTCGTCACGGTCCGGCTCCGCGCCGTCGACCGCCGCATCCGCGACGTCCAGGGCACCCTCGCCCGGCTCGGCGCGAACGGCGACCCGGAGCGGCTCGCCGCCGTCCAGAACGAACTGTGGGTGCTCACCCAGTACGGGCAGTCCCTCCGGAACAACGGCGCCGCCGCACTCTGACCCACGGTCACGGAACGGACTCAAAAAGTCACCGCACGCCCCTCGTGGCGGCGATGTGTCGTACCCCACACTGGTTGACGGTGCCGTTCCGCCCCACCTGGAGGTCGCCCGCCGTGCAGACCGAGATCCAGACCACCGAACCGGACGAGCAGGCCGAACGCCCCGAGGTCCCGGTCCAGCGGCGCAGGACCGACCTCGGCGGCAACGGCCCCTCCTCCGACCTCTTCCGCCAGTACCTCCGCGAGATCGGCCGCATCCCGCTGCTCACCGCCGAGGAGGAGGTCGAGCTCGCCCGCCGGGTCGAGGCGGGGCTCTTCGCCGAGGAGAAGCTCGCCAACACCCCCGATCTGGACACCCGGTTGGCCGGCGACCTCGACCGGATCGTCGTCCTCGGCCGGATCGCCAAGCGCAAGCTGATCGAGGCCAACCTCCGCCTCGTCGTCTCCGTCGCCAAGCGGTACGTGGGCCGGGGCCTCACGATGCTCGACCTCGTCCAGGAGGGGAACCTCGGCCTCATCAGGGCCGTGGAGAAGTTCGACTACGCGCGCGGCTACAAGTTCTCGACGTACGCCACCTGGTGGATCCGCCAGGCCATGTCCCGGGCCCTCGCCGACCAGGCCCGGACCATCCGCGTCCCCGTGCACGTCGTCGAACTCATCAACCGGGTCATCCGCGTCCAGCGCCGCATGCTCCAGGAGCGCGGCTACGAACCCACCGCCGAGGAGGTCGCCGCCCAGCTCGACCTGGCCCCCGAACGGGTCGGCGAGGTCCTCCGCCTCGCCCAGGAACCGGTCTCCCTGCACGCCCCCGTCGGCGAGGAGGACGACGTCGCCCTCGGCGACCTCATCGAGGACGGCGACGCCGCCTCACCCGTCGAGTCCGCCGCCTTCCTGCTGCTCCGCCGCCACCTGGAGGACGTCCTCTCCACCCTCGGCGAACGCGAACGCAAGGTCGTCCAGCTCCGCTACGGCCTCGACGACGGCCGGCCCCGCACCCTGGAGGAGATAGGCCGCATCTTCGGCGTGACCCGCGAGCGCATACGCCAGATCGAGTCCAAGACCCTCACCAAACTCCGGGACCACGCCTACGCGGACCAACTGCGCGGCTATCTCGACTAGAAGACCGGCTCCTCGACGGTCGGCCCGTGCCGCAGGGCGTGCGGCACGGGCCACCTGCCGGGTCAGTCGACCTCGGCGACCGCCTGCGCGAACTGCGCCGCGTACAGCCGGGCGTAGGCTCCGGCGGACGCCAGCAGCTCCTCGTGGGTGCCCTGTTCGACGATCGAGCCGTTCTCCATCACCAGGATCACGTCGGCGTCCCGGATCGTGGAGAGCCGGTGGGCGATGACGAACGAGGTGCGGCCGTGGGCGAGTCGGGCCATCGCCTTCTGGATGAGCACCTCGGTGCGGGTGTCGACGGAGCTGGTGGCCTCGTCGAGGACGAGTATCACCGGGTCGGACAGGAACGCCCGGGCGATGGTGATCAGCTGCTTCTCGCCCGCACTGACCCCCGCCCCGTCGTCGTCGATCACCGTGTCGTAGCCGTCGGGCAGGGTACGGACGAACCGGTCGGCGTGCGCGGCCCGCGCGGCCTCCTCGATCTCCTCCCGCGACACCTTCCGGGTGGCGCCGTACGCGATGTTCTCCGCGATGGTGCCGCCGAAGAGCCAGGTGTCCTGGAGCACCATGCCGATGCCGGTCCGCAGCTCCTCGCGGGTCATCCGGGCGATGTCCACCCCGTCGAGGGTGATGCGGCCGCCGGTGACCTCGTAGAACCGCATGAGCAGGTTCACCAGGGTCGTCTTGCCGGCGCCGGTCGGGCCGACGATGGCGACGGTCTGGCCCGGCTCCACGGTGAGCGACAGGTCCTCGATGAGCGGCTTGTCGGCCTCGTAGCGGAAGGCCACGTCCTCCAGGGCGACCTTGCCCTTGAGGTCCGCCGGCCGCTCGCTCCTCGGCGCGTCCGGCTCCTGCTCCTGGGCGTCGAGCAGCTCGAAGATCCGCTCGGCCGAGGCGACGCCCGACTGCACCAGGTTCGCCATCGACGCGACCTGCGTCAGCGGCATCGAGAACTGGCGCGAGTACTGGATGAAGGCCTGCACGTCACCGATGGAGAGCGAGCCGGTCGCCACCTTCAGGCCGCCGACGACGGCCACCAGGACGTAGTTGAGGTTCGAGATGAAGACCATCACCGGCTGCATCACGCCGCTGTTGAACTGCGCCTTGAACCCGGCCTCGTACAGGGCCTCGTTCTGCTCGCGGAAGTCCCGCGCGGACTCGTCCTGCCGCCCGAAGACCTTCACCAGGGTGTGCCCGGTGTACATCTCCTCCACGTGGGCGTTGAGCGTGCCCGTGGACTTCCACTGCTGCACGAAGTGCGGCTGCGACCGCTTGCCGATCTTCGCGGCGACGAACACCGACACGGGCACCGTCACCAGCGCCACCACCGCGAGCAGCGGCGAGATCCAGAGCATCATGCCGAGCACGCCGACGATGGTGAGCAGCGAGTTGATCAGCTGGCCCATCGACTGCTGGAGCGTCTGCGAGATGTTGTCGATGTCGTTGGTCGCCCGGGACAGCACCTCGCCGCGCTTCGCCTTGTCGAAGTACGACAGGGGGAGGCGCGCCAGCTTCGTCTGGACGTCCTCCCGCATCCGGTAGACCGTCCGGTTGATCACCTTGATCGACATGCGGGTGGAGACCAGCATGAGCAGACCGGCCGCCACGTACACCCCGAGGACCACGAGCAGCACCTGGCCGACGGCGGTGAAGTCGATGCCCTGGCCCGGCGTGAAGTCGACCCCGGACAGCATGTCCGCCATGCCGTCGTCGCCCGACGCGCGCAGGTGCGCGATCGCCTCCGCCTTCGTCCCGCTCTCGATCTGATGCCCGACGACGCCCGCGAAGACGAGGTCGGTCGCCTTGCCGAGGATCTTCGGGCCGACCACGGAGGCCGCCACCGACAGCACGCCGGCGAAGAGCATCACCCACAGGGCGCCGCGCTCGGGAGCCAGCTGCCGCAGCAGCCGCTTGCCCGATCCCTTGAAGTCCATCGACCGCTGGTCGGGGCCGCCACCGGCCATCATGCGTCCACCAGGACCGGCCATCAGGCTGCCTCCGCCTCGGTCAGCTGGGAGAGCACGATCTCCCGGTACGTCTCGTTGTCCGCCATCAGCTCCTGGTGCCGTCCGGTGCCGACGACGCGGCCCTCGTCGAGGACGACGATCCGGTCGGCGTCCCGGATGGTGGAGACGCGCTGGGCGACGATCACCACGGTCGAGTCGGCCGTCTCGCGGGCCAGCGCGGCCCGGAGCAGGGCGTCCGTCTCGTAGTCGAGCGCCGAGAACGAGTCGTCGAAGAGGTAGATCTCCGGGCGCTGCACCAGCGTCCGCGCGATGGCGATCCGCTGCCGCTGCCCGCCGGACACGTTGGTGCCGCCCTGCGCGATCGGCGCGTTGAGACCGGCCTCCAGCTTCCGGACGAAGTCGGCGGCCTGGGCGACCTCCAGGGCGTGCCAGAGCTCCTCGTCGGACGCGTCGGGCTTCCCGTACCGCAGGTTGGTCGCGACGGTGCCGGAGAAGAGGTACGGCTTCTGCGGGACGAGTCCCACCGTCCTCGCCATCAGCTTCGGGTCGAGCTTCCGGACGTCGACGCCGTCGACGAGGACCTCGCCGCCGGTGGCGTCGAAGAGGCGGGGCACGAGCCCGAGGAGGGTCGACTTCCCGCTGCCGGTGGAGCCGATGATCGCCGTGGTCTCGCCGGGCCGGGCGACGAGCCCGACGTCCTTGAGGACCGGCTCCTCCGCGCCCGGATAGCGGAAGTCCGCGCTCCGGACCTCCAGGTGCCCGCGGCGGTCGAGGGTCGTCACCGGCTCGGCCGGCGGCACGACGCTGGACTCGGTCGCGAGGACCTCCTCGATGCGCTCCGCGCACACCTCGGCCCGCGGCACCATCATGAACATGAAGGTGGCCATCATGACGGCCATCACGATCTGCATCAGATAGGCGAGGAAGGCGGTCAGCGCGCCGATCTCCATCCCGCCGCTGTCGATGCGGTGCGCGCCGAACCACACGACGGCCACGCTGGACACGTTCACGACGGTCATCACGACCGGGAACATCAGCGCCATCAGCCGACCGGTCGCCATCGACACGTCCGTCAGCTCGGCGTTGGCCCCGCGGAACCGCTCCTCCTCGTACTCGTCCTTCACGAAGGCCCGGATCACGCGGTTGCCGGTGATCTGCTCGCGCAGCACCCGGTTCACCGTGTCGAGACGCACCTGCATGGTGCGGAACAGCGGCCGCATCCGCCGCACGATCAGCGAGACGGAGACGGCGAGGAACGGGACCACCGCGAGCAGCACGGCGGAGAGCGGCACGTCCTGGCCGAGCGCCATCACGATGCCGCCGACGCACATGATGGGCGCGGAGACCATCAGGGTGAACGCCATCAGGACCAGCATCTGGACCTGCTGCACGTCATTGGTCGTACGGGTGATCAGCGAGGGCGCGCCGAAGCGGCCGAGCTCCCGCGCGGAGAACGACTGGACGCGGTCGAAGACCGCGCCGCGGATGTCGCGGCCGAGCGCGGACGCCGTCCGGGCGCCGTGGAACACGGCCCCGACGTTGCACACGACCTGCACGACGGACACGCCGATCATCAGCGCGCCGAACCGCAGGATGTAGCCGGTGTCCCCGTTCACGACACCGTTGTCGATGATGTCGGCGTTCAGGGTCGGCAGGTAGAGGCTCGCGCAGGTCTGGAGGAACTGGAGCAGGACGAGCAGCGCGATGGGTTTTCGATAGGGCCGCAGATGGGTTCGGAGCAGTCTTATGAGCACGGCTCCACTATCGCCCGCACCCCCGGGACGTTACGACTCGGTTCGGCGCGTGTCCGGGGGTGCGCGGCGAACTCTGGCAAAGACTTTACGAACCGCGCGCGGGGCCGCCCTTCGGGTGACGACGGGAACGTGACGCCCGCCCCTAGGGCCTGTCTGACAATTCCCGCCGGGTCCGGCCCGCCCGGCACGCACGCTCGGCGCACGGCCGAAACGCCCAAGTAGCTCCGCTACGAGGGCGCCCCGGCCGCACACCGAGCGCACGCACCGAACGACCCGGCCTGATCCGACGCGAATTGTCAGACAGGCCCTAGCCGGCGAACGCGCCCGGGTGGATCTGCTCCCGCGTCGCCACGTACTGCTGCCGCACCGCCTGGCCCGCCGGGAGCTCGTCGCCGGGCTCCAGGATCTGCGCGGCCGCGCCCTGCCAGGCCGGGGGAGTGGACGGCGACAGGGTGCCGCGTGCCGCGCCGAGCGCCCAGGCGGCCTGCCGGGCCGCGCCGAGGGCGGCGTAGTCGGCCGGCTGGGGGACGACGACCTGGGCGCCGAACAGCGAGGGCGCGAGCGCCTGCACGGCCGGCAGGGCGGCCGCGGCGCCGAGCAGGAAGATCCGCCGCACCTCGACGCCCCGCCCGCGCAGCACGTCCAGGGCGTCGCCGAGCGCGCAGAGCATCCCCTCGAACGCGGCCCGCGCCAGGTGCTCGGGCTTCATCGACTCGCGCCGCAGCCCGCTGAGCGTGCCCGCGGCGTGCGGCAGGCTCGGCGTCCGCTCGCCCTCCAGATAGGGAAGCAGGACGAGCCCGTACGCGCCGGGGGTCGACTTCAGGGCGAGCGCGGAGAGCTCTTCGAGGGATTCGGCGCCCAGCATCTCGGCGGTGCCGCGCAGCGCCCGCACCGCGTTGGAGGTGTGGACGACGGGCAGGTGCATGCCGGTGGCGTCGGCGAACGAGGTGATCATGCCGTTCGGATCGGCCAGGGCCTCGTGGTGCACGGCCATCACCGAGCCGGACGCGCCGAGCGAGACCACCGCGTCGCCGTGCCCCAGGCCGAGGCCGAGGGCGGCGGCCATCGTCTCGCCCGTGCCGGCGGAGATCAGCAGGCCCTCGGGGGTGGTGCCGGCCGCCTCGGCCGGGCCGAGGACCTCGGGCAGCACCGCCTGGTGGCCGAGCGCCAGTTCCACCAGGTCGGGGCGGTAGGCGCCGGTGCGGGCGGACCAGTAGCCGGTGCCGGAGGCGGCGCCGCGGTCCGTGGTGCGGCGGGCGGGCCGGCCGAGGAGCTGCCAGACCAGCCAGTCGTGGGGCTGGAGGATCATCGCGACCCGGCGGGCGTGGTCGGGTTCGGTGCGGGCCAGCCAGCGGAGCTTCGCGACCGCCTGCCCGGGGCCGGGGACGCAGCCGACGGCCTCGGCCCACGCCTGGCGTCCGCCGAGCGACTCGACGAGGTCGGCGGCGGCGATCTGGGCCCGCCTGTCGTTGCGGACGAGCGCGGGCCGCACCAGGCCGCCCTGCGCGTCGAGCGGCACGAGCCCGTGCTGCTGCGCCGAGACGCCGATGGCCTCCACGCCCTCCAGGATCCCGCCGGTGGCGGCCTCCCCGAGCGAGAGCAGCCACGACTGCGGATCGACGTCGACGGCCTTCGGTTCACCGGGGTGCGCGGCGTAGCCCTGCCGCAGTACGGCACCCGTGTCCGTGTCACAGACGACGATGCGTGTGAACTCAGCAGAGCTGTCCAGTCCGGCGACTATCCCCATGGCACTTGATTCTGCCGCACGCGGGGGCGGTACGGGTGCCCCGGAGGCGTTCAGGTGTTGCTGGTGCCCCAGTCGTCCTCGTCGACCTTGCCGTTCGCCCGGCCGCGCTCGCGCATGGCGTGCACCCGGTCGGTCACGGCGGAGGGCAGCCGATCGCCCACGGTGTCGCCCACGAGGTGCGCCGCCTTGCCCGCGACCTGGCGCCCGGTCTGCGCGGCGGACTCGGCTGCGTTGCGCACGGCCGGGCTCTGCGCGAAGTCCCGTGCGGACTTCTTCATCTGCTCGTAGCGCTCGCGGCCTGCCCGCGTCCCGACCACGTAACCGAGGGCTAGTCCCACGACGAACGTCAGCTTGTACCGCACGGCTGTGATCCTTCCCTGGAGGCCCTGGGGATACCGATTGGCGGAGCACCCCCCTGCTTGCGCTAATGTATGTCTCGCAGCGAGCGAGTGCCTTCCCGGTTCGGCCGGACAGGGTCCGTTCGGTGCAACGCAGCAATCCCCTGTAGCTCAATTGGCAGAGCAGCCGGCTGTTAACCGGCAGGTTACTGGTTCGAGTCCAGTCGGGGGAGCGCGATCCCCTGTAGCTCAATTGGCAGAGCATTCGGCTGTTAACCGGAGGGTTACTGGTTCGAGTCCAGTCGGGGGAGCCACACGGAAGAGGACCCTTCGGGGTCCTTTTTCGCGTCTCAGGGAACCATGCGCGGTCGCATGCGGTCTTCATGGTCGGCAGAGCCGATCTTCCGGAGCAGGAGATCGTATGAGCGGCTATGCTGCGGCAGACGGCGCGCACACATGTACGCGCCTCACCGTTCGGGGCGGTAGCTCAGCCGGTTAGAGCAGCGGACTCATAATCCGTCGGCCGTGGGTTCGAGTCCCACCCGCCCCACCATCAAGTGGTGCAGCAGAATCGTTCTGACCAGGCGCTTTCCCTGGTCGGACGATTCGCACCCCGACCGCCTTCGCCCAGGCGTTCCCCCTCAGTGTGTGGACCGCGTCGGGACACGGGCGCTCCGACACGCCCAAGTCACCCGGATGCCGCGGACCCGACCCCGTCCGACCCCTGTGAGCCGCACCGCACCAGCCGACGCCGCGCGTCGTGCGGCCGCGAGCGCCTGCCTCCCCTCCGACGACGTGATGAACTCGCCCGTTTACGGCGACAACCGCTCGGGGACTGTGTACAACTTCTGATCGCCGACCCATGGCCGAGCGTGGCCGAGAAGGCACGAGCACCGGTGAAGAAGGACCAGGACGCGGTCGCCAAGTCGACCGACGAGGCATGGGCGAACTGAATGCAGAGCGACGAACAGCCCTCCACGGAGGCCGCCGAGGCGACCGGCGGCGGTGGTGGCGGGGTACGGATCAGGCGCCGCTGGGTCGCCCTGGTCGCGGTGGGCGCGGTGGCGCTCACCGGGGCCGGTTTCGGTGCCTCGCTGCTGGTGAAGTCGCCCGCTCAGGCGGCGGCGGACTCCCGGCCTCCCGCGCCGTCCGTGATCACGGCGCCGGTCGAGTACCGGGCACTGGCCTCCTCGGTGATCCTCCGCGGCACCGTGGTCGCCGGCCAGAGCGTGGAGATCACCCCCGGCGGCACGGTCGACGGGGGCAGCCCCACGGTCTCCAAGCTGCCGCTGAAGGCGGGGGACGAGGTGCGCGCGGGCCGGCTGCTGGTGGAGATATCCGGCCGTCCGGTGATCGCGCTCCAGGGTGCCGTCCCGCTCTACCGAGACCTCAAGCCCGGTGCTCAGGGCAGTGACGTGGGCCGGCTCCAGGACGCGCTCCATCGACTCGGCCACTCCACCTCCCCCGACGATCGGGGGCGGTTCGGCGAGGGTACGAAGGCGGCGGTCACCGCGCTGTACGACGCGCTCGGGTACGAACCTGTCCCGGTCGGCGGCGCCGAGGGCCCGGCCGCCGTCACCGCGGCCGAGGCGCAGGTGACGGCGGCCGAACGAGCCCTGGACGACGCCGAGGACGCCCTGAGGACCGCCGAGGCCGACTCCGGAGCCGGCATCGGCTCCGGTGCCGCCACCGATTCCGGAGCCGGCACCGACTCCGGCCCCCGCCCCGGCTCCGGCAGCTCCGGAACGGGCTCGGGCAGGACGCCCGGCCCGACCGCGGGAACGGTGGCGGGAACGGCCGCGGGAACGACGGCCGGAACGACAACCGGACCGGCCGCGGAAACGACCGCAGGAACGACCGGGGCGGCGGACGGCGGCGGCCGTGACCTGCGGGGTCCGCGCAAGGCCGTCGTACGTGCCAGGGAGGACCTGGTGACCGCGCGCGAGGGCCTCGTCGCGGCGCGGGCGGCCGCCGGCCCGATGGTTCCGTCCGGGGAGGTCGCGTTCCTGGAGAGCTTCCCGGCGCGGGTGCAGGACCTTCCCGTACGGCTCGGGGCGAAGGCGCAGGGGGCGGTGATGACCGTCGCCGCGGGCCCCCTGGTGGTGCACGGTTACGTGCCCGACCACCAGAGGGGCCTGATCAGGGCGGGGCAGAAGGCGGAGATCCTCTCCGAGCTCGACGGGGCCACCGCCCGGGCGTCCGTACGGTCCGTCGCCACCACCCGCACCACGCCCCGTCCCGGCGGCGACGCGCAGGACGGGCAGCCGGCCGGTGGGCAGGCCGGCGGGGACGGCTATCTGATGGTCCTGGTGCCGGGCCGTCCGCTGGGGGCCCAGTGGACCGGGCAGAACGTCCGGCTGACCGTCGTGGCCGCCACGACCGGCGGCAAGGTCCTGGTCGTGCCGGTCACGGCGGTGTCGGCCGGTGCCGACGGCTCCACCGCGGTCACCGTCCTTGAGGACGACGGCAGGCAGCGCCGGGTCCGGGTGCAGCCCGGCACCACCGGCGACGGCAACGTCGAGGTCGTCCCCCTGGACGGCGGGGTGCTCGGCGAGGGCGACCGGGTGGTGACCGGCGTCCGGGCCGACGCCGCCGCGCGGGGAGACGTGGGATGACCGCGTCCCCGACCCCGGCCGAACCGCCCGTCATCGAATTCCGGCAGGTCGGCCTCACCTATCCGGGGCCGCCGCCCGTGGAGGCCTTCCGCCCCAGCGACCTCACCGTCCACCGCGGCGAGTTCGTCACCGTCGTCGGCCCCTCCGGATCGGGCAAGTCCACCTTCCTGAACATCGCCGGACTCCTCGACACCCCCACGACGGGCAGCTACCTCCTCGACGGCGTCGACACCGGCCGGCTCAGGGACACCGAACGCACCACGCTGCGCGGCCGCCGCATCGGCTTCGTCTTCCAGGCCTTCCACCTGATGCCGCACCGCAGCGCCCGCGAGAACGTCGAACTCGCCATGGTCTACGGCACCGCCCCGCGCCGCGAGCGCCCGCGCAGGGCCCGCGAGGCGCTGGACCGCGTCGGCCTCGGCCACCGGACCGAGGCACTGCCCACCCGGCTGTCCGGCGGCGAACGCCAGCGGGTGGCCATCGCGCGGGCCCTGGTCGCCGAACCCTCACTGCTCCTGTGCGACGAACCGACGGGAAACCTCGACACCGGCAACGCCCAGACGGTGCTCCGACTCCTCGACGCCCTCAACGCCGAGGGCATCACGGTCGTCCTCATCACGCACGACCCGGCCGTGGCCGCCCGCGGCCGACGGACGGTCACCATCCGGGACGGCATCCTGAGCGAGAGCGAGCGGGTACGCGCATGCTGAGCCGCACCGGCAAGGCGCCGCGCGCCGCCCTCCCGCCCGGAACCGGGCGCTCCACCTTCGCGCCGCGGGACCTGCTGGCCGAAGCCCTGGCCGGGATGCTGCAACGCCCCGCCCGCTCCGCGCTCACCATGCTCGGCACCGTCCTGGGCGTCGGCGCCTTCGTCGCCGTACTCGGCCTCACCGCCACCGCCTCCTCGCAGATCGACTCCCGCTTCAACGCGCTCTCCGCGACCGAGGTGACCGTCGAGGACATCGCCCGCGAGCAGGACGAGTTCGCCGGCCCGGCGTTCCCGGACGACGCCTCGGACCGCGTCGAGCGGCTCAACGGAGTGCGGCACGCCGGCGTGCTGTGGACCGTGCGGCCCCGGCGCGGCGGCGGCGAACTCGCCGTCACCGCCGCCCCGGTGGGCGACACGGCAGGGGGAGAGGCTCTGGGCGTGGTGGCCGCCGCCCCCGGTGCCCTGCTCGCCGCCGAACCCCGCGTCTCCCAGGGCAGGCTGTACGACGACTTCCACGCCGGCACCCGCCAGCGCGTCACCGTCATCGGCTCGGGCGTCGCCGCACGGCTGGGGATCACCACGCTGGAGACCAGGCCGGCGATCCTCATCGGGGGGCAGCCGTTCACCGTCATCGGCATCGTCGACGACGTGCGGCGCCAGCCGGACGTGCTGCTCTCCGTTCTCGTACCGCAGACCACCGCGGTCGAACTCTGGGGGCGGCCCGCCGAGGGCGCCAGGATGCTCATCGCCACCGACCTCGGCGCCGCCCGCCAAGTCGCCCGAGAAGCCCCCACGGCGCTGCGTCCCGACCACCCCGAGTACGTGAAGGCGATTCCGCCGCCCGACCCGAAGGGCCTGCGCACCTCGGTGACGTCCGACCTCGAACAGCTCTTCCTGCTGCTCGCCGGGGTGTGCCTGGTCATCGGCGCCGTCGGGATCGCCAACACCACCCTGGTGGCGGTCCTTGAGCGCACCGGGGAGATCGGCCTGCGCCGCGCCCTCGGCGCGCAGCGGCGCCACGTCACCGCACAGTTCCTCGCCGAGTCCGGCACCCTCGGCGCGCTCGGCGGACTCGTCGGCACGGCCGTCGGTACGTTGGCCGTCCTGGGGGTGGCGCTCGTCAGGGACTGGACCCCGGTCATGCACCCGGCGGTCCTGGCCGCCGCTCCGTTCATCGGTCTGGCGACCGGGGTCGTGGCCGGGATCCACCCCGCCCGGCGCGCGTCGTCCGTGCAACCGGCCGAAGCCCTTCGCGGCTGACCGGCCCCGCCCGGCGGAGCCCCTCGCCCACCGGCGGGCACCGGTCCCCCTCATACCTCCCAAGGCCCTCCGTCTCGCGTTCACGTTCTCGCCGTTGCTGCTTCACCGGTCTGTGGAGTGGTCAGCGCCCAGCGCCGTGATTGTCATGCCCGCGGCCCCGAATGCGTGGCCGAATGTCGGCCCTGCACGAGGGGTCGGGCGAAGGGGGCGGTTCCGTGTCTCGGCCACGGTTTCTGTTTGTCTCACGGGTGGACCTCGAAAGACCTCAGGTACGGCACGCCGGGGAGACCGGCGCGGGACGCGCGGGCACGGTGAGCTGGCGGCTCGTCGGCGCCAACAACCACGAACTCGGGCGCGGACCCGAACTCCACCGCGACCACACGGCGTGCAGCGCCGCCGTCGGACGGCTCCGCGCCGGACTCGACCGCGCGGTGCCCCACGTGCTCATGGCCTCCGCCGACGGCGCCTGGACCTGGGAACTCGCCGTGGACGACCGCCGCGTGGCGGTCGCCTCCCGTGCCTTCCGCCGCCAGCGGGAATGCCGCGACAGCCTCCGCCTCTTCCTGGCCGCGGCCGCCGAGGGCCAGGTGGCCGCCGACGTGACGCACACCCGGCGGCTGCGCGACCTGCGGCTGCCCGACGCCGTCCAGGGGAACGCCTCGTGAGCACCGTGACCCCCGCCGCCCCCGCCGCCACCGAGGCCGAGCAGCCGCGCACCGGGACCGCGGCGCACGACCCCGCCGACCGGGTCTTCCGGATCGGCGCCCGCGGAGCGGGAGCCGTCGTCCTCGTCACCATGACGCTGGTCGGCGTCTTCCTCGCGGTCCGTGCCGCCCAGGCGCTCGGCGAGGCCGGCGGATCGTTCGTGACCACACCGGCCTGGGAGCCCGACTCCCGGCGCTTCGGCATCGCCGCCGTCCTGCCCGGCACCGTCCTCATCGGCCTCACGGCGATCGGCTTCGCCGTGCCGCTGGCCCTCGGCACGGCCCTGTACATCACCGAGTACGCGCCCCGCAGGCTGCGCCGCACCCTGGTGAGCCTCGTCGACCTGATGGCGGCCGTGCCGAGCGTGGTCTACGGCCTGTGGGGGTTCTTCTTCCTCCAGCCGCACATCACCGGCCTGGCCCGCTGGATCTCCACCTACTTCGGCTGGATCCCGATCCTCGCCGTGAACGGCGCCGACCCGGACGACCCGCTGTCCCCGGCCACCGTCTACACCTCCTCCACGTTCATCGCCGGCATCGTCGTGGCGCTGATGGTCACCCCGATCGCCTGCTCCGTGATGCGGGAGGGCTTCGCCCAGGCGCCGCCCGGCGAACGCGAGGGCGCCTTCGCGCTCGGCGCCAGCCAGTGGGGCGTCATCCGCACCGTCGTCCTGCCCTTCGGCAAGGGCGGCATCATCGGCGGCACGATGCTCGGGCTCGGCCGGGCGCTCGGCGAGACCATCGCCGTCGTCATGATCATCTCGCCGGTCTTCGTCTTCCAGCCGCACATCCTGGAGAACGGCGCCAACTCCGTCTCCGCGCTGATCGCCCTGCGCTACGGAGCGGCCAGCCCCTTCGGCATGTCCGCGCTGATGGCGGCCGGCCTCTCGCTCTTCCTGATGACCCTCGTCGTCAACTTCATCGCGTCCTCCGTGGTCGCCCGCAGCCGGTCCGGAACGGGAGCCGAGGCATGACCCTGACCACCGACCAGATCACCCCGGACACCGCCACGGTCACGCCCGACGTCGTCCCGGACGGCCCCGGCGCCCCCGCGGAGACCCGCCGCGCCACCTCCTCGCTGCACGTCAGGGACGTCTTCGCGCTGGTCGGCGCCGGTGCCGCCGCCGTCGCCCTCACGTCCGTGCTCTTCGGGCGGGTGCTGCCCTTCGACGGCGCCCTCGGCTTCACCGTCGTCACCTACCTCGCCTTCACGGCGCTGTACGCGGTGCTCGTCTCCCTCGACGAGAACGGCGCCACGATCCGCGCCCGGCTCGCCCAGACCCTCGTCCACGCCCTGGCGTTCCTGCTGCTCGCCGCGCTGCTGTTCATCGTGGGCTACGCGCTCTGGCGCGGCCGGGAGGCCCTGCCCCACCTGAACTTCTTCACGGAGGACATGTCGGGCACCGGGCCCCTCCAGCCGCTCACCGACGGCGGCATGGTCCACGCCATCGTCGGCACCCTCCAGCAGATCGGCATCTCCCTGCTGGTGACGGTGCCGCTGGGCCTGGCCTGCGCCGTCTTCCTCAACGAGGTGCCCGGCCGGTACGCCCGCTTCGTGCGCACCATCGTGGAGGCGATGACCGCGCTGCCCTCCATCGTGGCCGGCCTGTTCGTCTACGCCACCGCCATCCTCGCCCTGGGCCTCGGCAAGTCGGGCTTCGCCGCCTCCCTCGCCCTCTCGGTGATGATGCTGCCGATCATCATCCGGGCCGCGGACGTGGTCATCCGGCTGGTGCCCGGCTCGCTCCGGGAGGCGTCGTACGCCCTGGGCGCCGGACAGTGGCGCACCGTGTGGACGGTGGTGCTCCCCACCGCCCGCTCGGGCCTCACCACCGCCGTCATCCTCGGCACCGCCCGCGGCATCGGCGAGACCTCCCCGGTGCTGCTGACCTCGGGCGCCGCGACCGGCCTCAACCTCAACCCCTTCGACGGGCCGCAGACCTCGCTGCCGCTGGCCACCTTCACCCTGGTGGCCTCCCCGGAGAAGACCATGATCGCCCGTGGCTTCGGCTGCGCCGCCCTGCTGATAGCCCTCGTCCTGCTGCTCTTCCTACTCGCCCGGGTGATCGGCGGGCGGGGCCCCGGCCAGCTGAGCCGCCGTCAGCAGCGGCGCAGGGCCGCCGCCTCGCTGCGGGACCTGGAGCGCATGGCGTCACCCGCCGAAGGGCCGGCACCGGCCGGCGACCGTCCGGAGGGACCAGGGCCCACCGTGCCGCCCCCGGCCGGCTGACCGGCCGCCGTACGACCCCGACACCCCGGTACGACCCGCATCCGCCCGCGGACCCGGTTCCGTACGCGTGCCGGTACGACCCGCACCACCCGCCACCGATCAGGAGAACCCGATGTCCGGACGCCCACCGGCATTCCCCGCGAGCGTGCTGCGGCGCACCCTGGCCGTGCTCGTCACCGCCCTCGCCCTCGTGGCGCCCGCCGCTCAGCCCGCCTCCGCCGAGAGCTACGTACCGGTCTCCGGCGCCGGCTCCACCTGGAGCCAGAACGCCCTCGACCAGTGGCGGGCCAACGTCAAGCAGTACGGGATGACGGTCAACTACAACGGCACCGGCTCCTCCGACGGGCGCAACCAGTTCCGCAACGGCACCGTCGACTTCGCCGTCTCGGAGATCCCGTACGGCATCAACGACTCGGGCGTGGCCGACCCGCCGCCCTCGCGGAAGTTCAGCTACATGCCGATCGTCGCGGGCGGCACCGCCTTCATGTACAACCTGCGGATCGGCAACCGCCGGGTGACCAACCTGCGGCTGTCCGGCGAGAACGTCGCCAAGATCTTCACCGGCGCCATCACCATGTGGAACGACCCCGCGCTCAAGGCCGACAACCCGGGCATCGCGGCGAGCCTCCCGGCCCGCCGGGTCGTCCCCGTGGTCCGCTCCGACGGCTCGGGCACCACCGCCCAGCTGACCACCTGGATGAGCAGGAAGCACCCCGCGCTCTGGGACGCGTACTGCCGCCGGGCGGGCCGCAGCACCCCCTGCGGGCCGACCTCCAACTTCCCCGTGGTCGGCGGCACCGGCTTCGTCGGCCAGTCCGGCTCCAACGGCGTCTCCGGCTACGTCGCCCAGGACGGCAACCAGGGCACGATCACCTACGTCGAGTACTCGTACGCCGTGTCCACCACCGGCTTCCCGGTGGCCAAGATCCTCAACGCCAAGGGCTACTACACCGAGCCCACCGCCCAGAACGTGGCGGTCTCGCTGACCGAGGCGCGCCTCAACCCCGACCTCACCCAGCGCCTCGACGGCGTCTACGACTCCACCGACCCGCGGACCTACCCGCTCTCCAGCTACAGCTACATGATCGTCCCGACGGCGGTGGAGTCGAACTTCAACCCGCAGAAGGGCAAGTCCCTCGGCGCGTTCGCCTACTACTTCCTGTGCCAGGGACAGCAGTCGGTGGACCGGCTCGGCTACTCGCCGCTCCCCGTCAACCTGGTGCGGGCCGGCCTGGACCAGGTCCGCCGCATCCCCGGCGTGGTCGCCGAGAGCATCGACATCCGCAGCTGCAAGAACCCGACCTTCTCCAGCGACGGCACCAACACCCTCGCCAAGACCGCCCCCATGCCGCCCGCCTGCGACCTCAAGGGCGCCACCCAGTGCGACACCGGCACCGGCGGCAACAAGACCCCGACCCCGACGAACGGTTCCTCCGGCGGCACCACCGGAGCCGGCACCGGCGGCACCACCGGGGGAGCGGGCGGCAGCGGGGCGACCGGCGGTTCCGGCGGCGGCACGGGCGGCACGGGCGGCACCGGCGGCGCGGCGACCGGCGGGGCCACCGGCACCGCCGCGGGCGGCGCGACGGGCGGCTCCGGCGGCAGCACCGGCGGCGGGGCCGCCACCGGCGGCGCGGCGACCGGCGGCGCGCTCGACCCCGACACCGGCCAGCCCCTGGGCGACGGCGGCGGCACGGGAGGCGGCGCGGACGGCGGCTCCGACGGCGGCGGCTCCGGCGGCGGGAGCGGCGGCGACCTGTACGGCGTCCCCGTGACCACCGCGGCGAGCGTCGGCGGCGGCCTCCAGACCACCCTCATGGTGCTCGGCGCACTGCTGCTCGTCGCCGTCACCGTCGGCCCGCCGCTGCTGCACCGGCGGCTCGCCGCCCGCCGCGCGGGGGAGGACCCCCGATGACCCTCCGCCGCCCCGGCCGGCTGCGCACCCTCCTCGGCAGCCTCTGCCTGGCCCTCGTCCCGGTCGTCGCCACCGTCGGCACCGGCCTCGACCCGGCCGCCGCACCCGCCTACGCCGCCACCGGCGAGAACTCGGCGGTGACGGTCTCCGGCACCGGCGACTTCGCCGACCTGCGGATCACCGTCGGCCAGACCCGCAACCTCGTCAACCAGGTCGTCCGGATCAACTGGACCGGCGGCACGCCCACGGTCTCCGACACCGCCTACGCCGCCGACTACCTCCAGATCATGCAGTGCTGGGGCGACGAGCGGGGCCCCGGGACCGACCAGTGCCAGTTCGGCGGCTCCTCCGCGCTCGGCGCGGGCGCCGGCAACCAGGCCGCGGGCGCGTACACCAACGGACGGCAGCTCAACTACGGCGCCCACCTCAAGGACTCCGAGAACCAGCCGCTGCCCCCGCCCGGCCCCAGCGGCATCTCGTACGCCCCCTTCCGCTCGGTCACCGGCGACGACGTCAGCCCCGGCAACTGGAACGAGTTCTTCGACGTCAACAGCACCAACGAGGTCCCCTACGCCCGCACCGACGCCCGGGGCACCGGCGAGGTCCACTTCGAGATGCAGACCGGCGTCGAGGCACCCGGCCTCGGCTGCGGCGCCGCCGTCGAGACGCAGGGCACCGTCACCGGCCGCGGCTGCTGGCTCGTGATCGTGCCGCGCGGCACCAAGGAGGTCGACGGCACCCCGTACACCGCCCAGTCCAGCGGCCAGCTCCAGTCCTCGCCGCTCAGCCCGGCCAACTGGAAGCACCGCATCACCGTCCCCCTCGGCTTCGAACCGATCGGCAGCTACTGCCCGATCGGCGCCGAGGAACGCGGCACCCTCGGCAGCGAGATGGTCGCGGAGGTCGTCACCCGCTGGCAGCCCACCCTCTGCCGGACCGGCGAGAAGGCGATCTACGGCTACGCCCAGGTCCCCGACGAGACCGCGCGCGTCAAACTGCTCTCCGGCACGCCCGGCCTGGTCTTCCTCGGCCGAGCCGCCCCCGCCTCCCCCTCCGGGCGCACCCCGGTCTACGCCCCGGTGGCGCTCTCCGGCATCACCATCGGCTACTCCATCGAGAGCCAGGCGTCCTTCCGCGCCCCCGACGAGGTCCGGCAGCGCAACGGCACCCGGATGACGACCCTGCGGCTCACCCCGCGCCTGGTCGCCAAACTCCTGACGGAGTCGTACCGCGACGGCGTCTCCCGCTTCGCCGACAGCGTGGCGGGCAACCCCGAGAACCTGGGCCGCGACCCGGAGTTCATCCGCCACAACCCCGAGTACGCCGACCTCGACTTCGGCGGCAAGCTCGGCGACGCCCTCGTCCCGCAGCCGCTCGCCGACACCACCCGGCAACTGTGGGAATGGGTGGCGCAGGACCCGGCGGCCGCCGAGTTCCTCAAGGGCACCCCCGACGACGAGGGCACCCACGGCGACCCGGGCAACGCCGGCATGAAGGTCAACCCGCACTACCGAGGCCTCGCGACGCCCCTCGACTCCTTCCCCAAGAGCGACCCGTACTGCCAGACCTTCGACGACCGGCCCGAGCACCCGCTCTGCGTCCAGGACAAGAAGCCGTACGCCACCGACATGCACGCCGCCGCGCGCGCCGCCGGTCGCGGCGACACGCTGGCCCGCACCTCTTGGGACGCGACCGCGACCCCGCCCGCGTACAAGAAGGACCCGCCGCAGCCGGCCGGGCAGCGGGCCGTGCTCGCCGTGACGGACACCGCCACCGCCGAGCGGTACGGCCTGATGCGGGCCGAACTGCTCAATGCCTCCGGCCGGTTCACCGCGCCCGACGCGGCGTCCCTGACGGCCGCGGCGAACGCCCGCAAGCCCGGCGCGAACGGCGTGAGCGTCCCCGACCCCGGGACCGGGGACCCCGCCGCCTACCCGCTGACCGTCCTCACCTACGCCGCCACCGTCCCCGCCGACCTCACCGTCGCCGAGGGCCGCGACTACGGCACCCTGCTGGCCTACGCCGCCGACGCGGGACAGACCCCGGGCGTCACCGCCGGCAGCCTCCCGCACGGCTACGCGCCGCTGCCCGAGACGCTGCGCGCGCAGACCCGGACCGCCGCGCGGCAGGTGACCGCCCAGGCGGGCGTGAAGCCGCCGACGGCCACCCCCACGCCCACCCCCACCCCCACCCCTACGCCGACGCCGACGCCCGCGCCGTCCACCGGCGGCACGACCACCGGCACCGGTTCCGACGGCGGCACCACCACCGGCGGGTCCGGCGGCGCCACGACCACGGGCGGATCGGGGACGGGCGGAACGGGGACGGGCGGATCGGGGACGGGCGGAACGGGCGGCGACGGATCGGGTGGCGGCTCGGGAACCGGCGCCGCCGGCGCGGCAGCGGCCGGCGGTACGGGCTCCTCCGCGAGCCCGGCCCCGAGCACGAGCGGGTCCGCCCCGCCCGCCGCGACCACGAAGCCCGCCGCCGCCCCGCAGACCGTCACGGCCGTGGGCTCACCGACGCCCGCCTGGACGGTCGGCGCCGCCCGGTACGTGCTGCTCGTCTGTCTGATCGTCGGCGCGCTCGCCGCCTTCGCGGGCCCGACGCTGCCGAGGTACCTGCCGCGCCTCGTGGCGGCCGTACGCGAGCGGACGGGGAGGTGATGCCCGAGAACGTCTGATTCGTCCGCGCCAACGGAAGTCCTGCACACGCGCCCCGGGCACCACCCGGAGCGCAGCCTAGCTGAGGAGAACCCCCAGTGAACAAGAAGAAGACCGGCCTCGCGCTCGCCTTCGCGGCTTTCGCGGCCATCACCGCCGGCAGCGGCCTGGCCGCCGCCGACCCGGCCGGCCCTCCGCAGTACCGCCAGCTCGCCGGTGTCGGCTCCGACACCACCCAGGACGTCATGAACGGCCTCGCCGACGTCGTCACCGTGAACGGCCAGAAGGTCCTCGGCTCCTACGACGCCACGGGCTCGGCCACCATCACCACGAAGAACCCGGCGACCAACCCCAACTGCACGATCCCCCGCGCCAACGGCTCCAGCGCCGGACGCACCGCGCTCCTGTCCTCCCTCCAGAACGGCAACGGGTGCCTCGACTTCGCCCGTTCCTCCTCGCTGAACCTCGGCGCGGCCAGCCCCGGCCTGACGTACGTGCCGTTCGCGATCGACGGCGTCAGCTACGCCGTCACCCCCGGCTCCTCGATCCCGCGCAAGCTCTCCATGGCCGACCTCAAGGCCATCTACCACTGCGACCCGAACTACGTGGGCGCCGGGCCGAACTACGACCTGACCGTCTACCTGCCGCAGGCCGGCTCCGGCACGCGCTCCTTCTGGCAGTCGCAGATGGGCATCACCGAGTCCGACGTCGTCGCCGGCGTCTACCCCTGCATCAAGGACAAGAAGGGCACCGCCCCGGTCCAGGAGCACGACGGCCGCGTCCTCGACGACAAGTCGATCGTGCCCTTCTCCATCGCCCAGTACCAGGCGCAGTCCTCGCAGACCATCGCCGACCTCCGCGGTCGCGCCATCCTCGGCACCGTCGAGGGCGTGGCGCCCACGGTCCTCAACACCGGCTTCGGCGTGAAGCGCGACGTCTTCAACGTCATCCCGACCGCCAAGGTCACCACCTCGCCGTGGAGCGACGCCTTCGTCGGCCCCGACTCCGGGATCTGCAAGCAGTCCGCGCTGATCAACACCTACGGCTTCGCGACCAACCCGAACTGCGGCGACATCACCAAGCAGACCCCCTGACAGGAGCCTTCACCGTGCTGAAGAACAGAATCTCCCGGGCCCTCGCGCTGGGTGTCGCGGCCGTCACCACCGCCGTCGCGGCGGGCCTCGCCACCGCGGGCGCCGCGTACGCCGCCCCCATCGGGACCCTCGACATCACCCCCGCCACCGGTGCCGACACCAGCGGCGTCTCCTTCACCACCTCGGGCGCCTGCCCGGCCAACGCCACCAACGTCCTGGTGAAGGTGGAGGGTTCCGGCTTCCCCGCCGGCGGCCTCAACGTGGTCGGCAACTCGCCGATCACCACCTACCCCACCGCGGGCAACGGCGGCATGATCATCCCGCTGACGTCCACCATGCGCGACTACGCCTCCCAGGCGGGCTTCACCACCCTCCAGGGCAAGTACGCCTTCACCGTCATCTGCCGCACCGCGTTCAACGGCACCAGCCTGGGCGACTTCACGGGCGCGATCTGGTTCACGTCCAACACCACGTACCAGGCGAACGACCCGGCCGTGAAGACGGACACCGCCACCTCGCTCGCGGTCACCCCGGCCGGCCCGGCCCAGGCGGGCTCCCCGGTCACCCTGACCGCCACCGTCACCCCCTCCGGCGCCGCCGGCACCGTCCAGTTCAAGGACGGCTCCGCCGACTTCGGCACCCCGGTCACCGTCAACGGCGGCACCGCGACGCTCACCACGAGCAACCTGACGGCCGGCACCCACGCGCTCACCGCCGTGTTCACCCCGTCCAACGCCTCCTACAACGGCTCCACGTCGACCGCCGTCCCCTACGAGGTCAAGGCGGCCGCGGCCACCCGGACCAGCACGGCGCTCGCCGTCTCCCCGGCGTCCGGCACCCCGCAGTACAGCCCCGTCACCCTGACCGGCACGGTCACCCCGGCCGGCGCCACCGGCTCGCTGAAGTTCACCGACACCGTCGGCGGCGCCACCGTCCCGCTCGGCACCGTCCCGGTCACCGACGGCACCGCCGTCCTGACCACGTCCGGCCTCGCCGCCGGCGCGCACTCCCTCACCGCGGTCTTCGTCCCGGCCGACCCGGCCCGGTACACCGCCTCCGACTCCGCCGCGATCCCGTACACCGTCGGCGCGTTCACCGGCGTCACCGCCTCGGAGACCATCACCACCACCGTCAACGCCGGCGCCCTCGTCATCAGCGTCGACGCCCCGCAGGTCACCCTCCCCTCGCCGGTCCTCAACGGCGACGGCGACCTGCTCACCACCGCCGGCGCCCTCAGCCCGGTGACGCTGACCGACACCCGCGCCGGCAACCCCGGCTGGACCGTGAGCGGCCAGGTCACCGACTTCACCGACGGCGCCACCCACACCATCAACGGCCAGAACCTCGGCTGGTCCCCCAAGGTCGTCGGCAAGGCCCCCGCGCAGACCGTCACCGCCGGCTCCACCGTCCCGGCGGCCAAGGGCGTGGCCCCCGGCGACCCGGGCACCGGCGGTCTGAAGACCGCGCGCACGCTGGCCAACGGCACCGGCCTGGGCACCGCCCACATCGGCGCCGACCTGGCCCTCAGCGTCCCGACCTCGACGCAGGCCGGCACGTACACCACCACGCTCACCCTCACCGCCATCTGATCCAGGCGTGAGCTCCGGGGCGGAACCGCGCCGCGGTTCCGCCCCGGTGTATAATTAACAAATTAAGCGGGCGACGAAGGAAATTGTTTTTTTATGGGTGTTGGCCGTGTAATAAA